>CAZAIZ010000228.1:0-3569 GCA_964485275.1 uncultured Pedosphaera sp. | reverse complement strand
GTTTTGATACGGTGAACAACAACGGCTCCCAACGCGGTGGCCGCCCAATTGTGGCTTTCCTAAATCAACGCATTAGCAATCTGGAAATTATTGAGGGACAGGACTTGAATCCACTCATCACTGATGATTTCGTGCTCGTGCCGCGCCCCGCCAAGTGTGACCCCAGCCGCTCCTACCACATCAAATTCCGGGCAAAGATATTGAATTAAATAGTAACAATGAGATTAATGCCATTAGTTTTGGTGAGCCTATGTCTTGCTGGCTGTGTCTCGCTTTTTGGTGAGACTCAGGATTCGGATTCTTCCGCACGCACAGAAGTGAGGTTGTTAATTTCCGCCTCAGAAGCCAAACCGGGAAACACAGTGATGGTGGGGGTGCTCTTCACCATGCCAGAGCCTTGGCATATTTACTGGCGTAATGGGGGTGACGCCGGTCAGCCCCCCGAGATCAAGTGGCAATTGCCGGAAGGAATTACTGCCGGCCCCTTGCATTGGCCGACGCCGCAAAAATATCCTTTTGCTCAAGTGAGCGCGGCTTATGTGTATCATCAGCAGGTCATGCTGCTGGCTCAGCTTCATTTATCAAAAGATATTTCTTCAGGTAAAAAACTGATTAGTGGAGAGGTTTCCTGGCTTGAGTGCAATGAGGGATGTATTTTTGGTGAGAAGAAAGTGGTCCGAAAATTGATGGCAGGAAATAAAGAGCGACTTACTCAGGAAGCGAAAAGCCTGCGGGCCTGGTATTCCCGATTGCCTTCAGCAAAACCGCCAACGGGGTTAACCGCCCGGCTGATGGGTCAGGCGGAGGATGTGGAGCGGACTTTAAGAATTGAATTACCCGCAAAGAAGGGTGCCGTTTTTGATTTTTACTCTTATCAGTCAAGTCAACACACCGTTGGAACACAAACGGGCAGGGCGGTGCATCAGGGAAAAATGAGACTTGATAAGAAGGTGAAGAAGCTCGCCGGTAATTGGCCCGGGCAAATAAAGGGGTTGTTGGTGGAATTATCTGCAGGGAAGCCAAATCAGTCTTGGGAAGTGGAGTTGAAATTGGGCTGCCCGGGCAAGGACAAGTAATGCTCTTAAAAAATAATCTTCCGGTGGCGTTAACCATTGCAGGGAGTGACTCCGGCGGGGGAGCGGGAATGCAGGCCGACCTTCGCGTCTTCCAGGCTGCTGGAGTACATGGTACTTCAGTCGTTACTGCCCTTACCGCACAAAATCCAAAAAGGGTGCAGGCTGTGCAACCCGTTAAAGCCAGGCTGGTGCGGCAACAGTTGGAATCGGTTTTTAATGGATTCAATATTAAGGTGGCAAAAACCGGTATGTTGCTGACTGCATCTAATGTGGATGTGGTTTCTGAATGGTTCACTAAAAGAAAAATTCCACTGGTCGTCGATCCAGTGATGGTTTCTACCAGTGGAACCGTTCTCTTAAGAGCAAACGCCATCAAGTCACTACAAAGGAAACTGTTACCTCTAGCTGCACTGGTAACTCCTAATATACCAGAAGCTGAGCACCTAATAGGGCTCAAGATTCGAAAGGAATCCGATCAACAGGCCGCGGCTCGTGCAATGCATGAGGCTTACGGGTGTGCAGTATTATTGAAGGGAGGCCATTTACGCGGAATGAAGGCCGTAGATATCTATTTTGATGGGAAAAAGGTAACGGTTTTATCTGCCAAGAGAGTAAAAGCAAAGCAGTTGCCCGGAACTGGTTGTTATTATTCTGCCTGGATCACTGCAGGGCTGGCTAAAGGCGAAAATCTTTTAAGTGCCATTCGCGCAGCAAAAAAGCGTATAACTACAGCAATTAGTCGTCCGCGCAGAGTAGGGCGCCAATCTATTCTTTAATCCGCCTCGACCTCGATAGGGTTTTTGCACAAAATCTTGCCCGTGCGAATTGGCATAATCTTTAATCCAAGTGCTCAAGGTGATAAAGCGCGTCATGCTCGACGGCAACTTGATGAGATTAGTGGCCAATGCACACTACTTCCTACTGAGGGACCGGGGCATGCAGAGGACTTGGCCGAGCAGGCGGTTAGAGACGGGTTTGAGGTGTTGGTGGCGGCCGGGGGGGATGGGACTGTCCATGAAGTGGCTAATGGAATAGTGCGACAACCCGAGGGGTTGGCCCGGATAAAATTGGGCGTGCTCCCATTGGGTACAGTGAATGTACTGGCTCGCGAGTTAAAGGTGCCATTAGACTTTGAGGCGGCATGGCGGATCATTCGCAGAGGTTGCCATCAGTGGATCGATTTACCCTGGATGGAATTCCAGATGAATGGACAGAGCGCCAAGCGATGTTTTCCGGCATTGGCGGGTGCAGGTATGGATGCACGGGCCTGTGAGCAGGTTAAATGGGAGACCAAAAAACGCTCAGGGCAAATCGCCTATCTTTTGGCGGGATTGCAGACGCTGAAGGAAGATTTGCCGGCTTTTACGGTGAAGACCCCGAAGAAGACCATTGAACGTGCCGACCTGATCATGTTTGGCAACGGGCACATGTATGGTGGGCCATTCGATATTTTTCCTCATGCAAATCTTCAGGACGGTAAGGTGGACGCGATTGTGGCTGAGCGCGTGACTGGATGGCGTTTTCCTGAATATACACAGGCTGTACTAACCGGGAATCTGCCCAAGGTCGAAGGGATCCACTATTTGCAGAGTGATCAGATGGAATTGATTCCTCACGGGGGATATCGGGTTCCAGTCCAGCTTGATGGTGATGCCATGGGGCAACTACCTGCAAAAGTCAGCGTGCAGCCCTTGGGGCTTCAAATTGTGCTACCCGAGGACTAAATGCAGTAAAACACCCAAAAAGAGGTCTTGCATTCTTTACTGGGCTTGGTAAATTCCCGCCCCTTTTCCGTGAGCAAAGGCCAGTAAGGGCCTTTCTGTGGAGAGGAAGTTGTCATGGCAGTAAAGTTGAGATTAAAGCGAATAGGGGCCCGTAATACGCCGGCCTACCGTATAGTGGCGACTGATAGCCGCACTCCTCGTGACGGTCGTCCAAAGGAGGAGCTGGGAACCTATGAGCCACTCTCCAAGGCCGAGCCCAATTACTCCATTAACCTTGAACGTGCCGAATACTGGTTGAGCGTGGGTGCCCAGCCCAGTGACACCGTCCGAAGCTTTATTCGCAAGGCACGCCGCGCGGCCAAGGCGGCGGCTTAAAGGTATTTTTTACCATGCAGGAATTTGTGGAATATGTGGTAAAGGGTCTGGTGGACGAACCTGATGCAGTAACAGTGACCCCGGTGGAACGTGAAGGGGTTACGGTGTACGAATTGCGTATGGACCCAGATGATGTCGCCAAAGTGATCGGTCGACGGGGCGTTTGTATCAACGCCATCCGCTCTCTGGTTCAAGCCGGTGCAGCCAAGAAGGGTATGCGTTGCGGTTTGGAGATAATTGAGGACGAAGACTAGGTCAGTGTGCCCGAGGCGCTTTACCGTGTGACCTCTACCAATGATGAAGGTGGATGTGCTTACGCTTTTCCCTGCGATGTTTGCGGGGCCAATGGATGAAAGCATTCTGCGTCGAGCGCAGGAAAGCGGCCGGCTCGAGT
>CAZAIZ010000227.1:0-3570 GCA_964485275.1 uncultured Pedosphaera sp. | reverse complement strand
CGTTTGCCCTAGGGCATACTCGGCCTGTTGCAGGTATCCCAGTCTTCCTTCATGGTATCCCGTTATACTGTTCTCGTAGATTACCGCCGCGTCCAACACCTTGTCTCGGATTTGCTCAAGGCGTGCAACTGCGGCACCAGAACCTTGCGGTCCTTTTTCGGTGGGAATCGTAACAGACGAATCGATTTTGATACGCTGCCGGGCGTAGATTGGATTGGAGGCATTAGCGAGGTTGTTACCTGAAACCTCGGCACCCGAGCGGGCCACGCGCATTGAGTTGCGTGCCATCTCCATTGTGCCCATGATGCCTAAACCTCCCATAATATGATAGCTATTGGTTTTTTCTCTGGTGCTCTCTACTTGATAATCAGTTCAGCCTGTAAAGCTTCTGCAGCTTTCAGCATGTGGAAAATAGTCATCATGTCGCGCGGCGTTGCGCCCAGACTATTCAGCGCCTGGGACACTTCCTGTACGGTTGGCATTTCTGGAAACACGTTGAGCCCTCCTCCGCCTTCGGCGACTTTAGCTACGTCTGCTGGCACCAGAGCCGTAGTACCGGTTTGTGCCAATGGATTGGGTTGAATAGCTTCCTTGCCCTTGTTTACCGCAAGGTAAATGTTGCCGTGTGCAATCGCACAGCTGAGAATCTTCACGCGTGAGGTTGCAACAATGGTTCCGGTTCTTTCATTTATGACCACACGGGCCTTCGAGTCAGGGACCACGGTGATCGCTTGTAGCTGGGCAATGAAATCAATTGGAGCGGCTCGGAATTGCTCCGGCACATGGACTTGAACACTATTTCCATCTTTGGCCGCAGCAAACCAGCCTTGGCCGCCAAGACGTTGCGCCTGGCCGCGAATGGCTTCCGCCATGCGGGCGGCAAGCGTGAAGTCGGTTGCATTTAAAATGATGCTTACCTGGCCATCGCGCATCAACGTGGCTTGTACTTCCTTTTCCACAAGGGCACCGCCAATTAGGGATCCGGAAGTGGGGTGGTTTTTGGTTACGGAGGCGTCACCCGTGCCTAGCTTAAAGGCGTTATTGCTTACCTGCCCCTGTGCTACAGCGTAGACTCGTCCATCTGCTCCCACCAGAGGGGTTTGGATCAATGCTCCTCCAGTCAGAGAGGTGGCGTCACCCATCGACATCACGTTGACATCAATCTTTGAACCACTTTTGGCAAAGGCAGGAAGATTGGCGGTTACCATTACTGCTGCTGCATTCTTGGAGGATACAGATGTGGCGGGGACCGTTAGTCCATATTGTTGAAGCATATTGGCCAAGGCCTGCTTCGAATAAACGGTGTCCTTGTCTCCCGTGTTATTCAGTCCCAAGACAACCCCAAAGCCCGTTAATTGGTTGGCGCGTGCCCCTTCAATAAAGCTCAAGTCCTTGATTCGTACGCCGCCACCGACAGCGTTTGCCCGTAATGGGCTAATCGGCATCAGGGAAGCTCCTGAGAGGCCTGGGGGAGTGAGGATGGCAGCCTGGCTCCAGGCAAGGGCAGGGATCAGGCAGATGGCGGCAAAACCGATTCTTTTTATTTCCATAACTAGGTTCCAATTAAAAATTAAAATGGGCTGATCTTATCCCAAAACTTCATAAACCAACCCTTACCTGCTGCGTCCGAAACAACCCCTTCAGAAAGGTAGCGAATATGCATATCAGCAATTTGATAACTATAGACACTGTTATCCGCTGCGATATCATCAGCGCGAACAGTACCTCGAAGAATGATGGTTTGATTTTCGCCTCCAAAAGAGGTTTTGCGGATTCCTTCGACCAGTAGATTGCGGTTAGGCATTACATCTGCCACTCGCACCGCAAAACGGGTTGTGAGGCTATCGGAATTATCAATTGAACCGGAGCCGTCATGTTTGGTTGCATTTTCAAATTTCATGGCGGGGAATGCTCCATTGTGATGAAAGGCTTGGCTGCCATCTGTGGCGGAGGAAGTAGTGAAAAATAAATTCGATATACTGGCATCTGTGGAGGAACTTCGTGAGGTGGATGTTTTTCCCTCTCGTTTAGCACTGTTACTTTCCTGTACTCGAATGTTTAAAATATCGCCGATAAAACGAGCTTTCTTGTCCGCAACAGGCCCGCGGCTAATGTCGTCTTTCCAAAGTGAATCGGCGGTCAAGAGGCCAACGAATGCGAGACTGGTAATGCAAATTATTTTGTTCATCTTAAAAAATTATTTTTACTTCTCGGCTGTTGATCACAGTGCCACGGATTTCCTTGGAGGAACGCGTATTGCGAAGCCGAATCACATCGCCGGGGGCTCCGTCTTCCAGTGCTAAAACTCGTATGCGAATTTCCAAAGCTTTATGCTGAAGGATAGCCTCGACGGTTTGGTTGCGATAAACTGCTGGTGTTCGACGTAAATGCCTCTCCAGAATCACAGTGCCGGCCGAAACCGTGGTAATGAGCTGCTGTGTTGAATCGGGTTCCCCATCCCAGGTTTCGCCTCGTAGATTAATGACGTCAGTTTTCTTTTTGAGCAGTTTGGTCTCTCCCAAAGTCTTGCTTCGCTGGACGATTTTTTGAGTGATCCAGACATCCTTGATTAATTGTGCTTTGAAGTAACTAGTTTGGCTTTCGACAGGCAGTCCGTCGGCTAATACCGTGTATTGTGCCTTCATGAAGGAAGTCGGCCGGGCATAAGGTTGAGCTATCAGTTTGATGGCAATATTGGTCGTATCGCTCGGTACCGAAACAGGAGAGAGGGCGCGGGAGGGTTCCAGTACAAGTTTGCCTTGGTCGAGCTCAAAGGATTCTGATAATGCCTCCGCAATGAGGGGGACAAGCTTTTTGGCAGACACTTGGCGTGTGGCCGTGGCTCCAGAAGCCGACATCGTTAAAATAATTGTCAGCACGTAATAAGTTAAGTTTTTCATTTTGACTGATCTATTCAGGGTTAACCGCGCAATCGGTTACTCATGCTCATCATTTCATCGGCTGCCTGAATGGCTTTGGAGTTAATTTCATAGGCTCTCTGAGCCTTGATGAGGTTTACCATTTCCTCTACCACTTTCACGTTGGACAACTCCAGATATCCCTGTTGCACAGTGCCCATTCCGGCATTGCCCGGTTCCCCGGTTTGCTCAGTACCTGAGGAGGGAGTTTCCCGGTATAGGTTGGACCCGATATTTTCCAGACCGGCCGGATTAGCAAATCGTGATAACACCAGACTGCCTGCAGTAGTGGTCGTTCCAGCCTGAGTGAGTGACACCACACCGTTAGCACTTATGGATACATTGGTCGCCTCAGGACTAATAGTAACGCCGGCAAAACTAGTCACAGGCAAGCCGTCACTGGTAACGATATTTCCCGTGCTATTCAGTTTGAAACCACCGTCACGGCTGAAGGCATTGGTTCCATCAGGCATAGTGACCTTGAAAAATCCATTACCATGAATCGCCAGATCCAGACGTTCGCCGGTTTGCATAATCTCGCCAGCAGTGAAAATTTTTGCCGTCGATACGGCACGGGAGCCATGGCCTACCTGCAGGGAAGTTGGTACTTGGTTGCCCGCTCCGGACTCTGCCCCTGCGGCTCGATTGGTCT
>CAZAIZ010000226.1:0-3578 GCA_964485275.1 uncultured Pedosphaera sp. | reverse complement strand
CCGCCAACAGTGGCTCATTGGTTGTTGGTAGTAAGGGAATTCTCTATTCACCCAGCGACTATGGTTCCAGTTGGCAGCTATTGCCCCCCGCCGGAAGTAAAAATAAACCTGAATACAAAAAAGTGGATCCTGTGCTCGCGCGCAACAACAAGGGTGATGTTGGCATGAAGCAGGAGTGGGCCAAGGCGATTAAGGCCGAGAAGCCTGAGCTGGCACTCTCCAACTTTGATTACGGAGCTAATCTTACCGAAGCCATTCTCATGGGTAATATTGCCATGCTGGTTGGTGAAGGTTTTGATTGGGATCCGAAGAATCTGAGTAGCTCCAACAAGAAAGCGACTGCCCTGGTCACCAAGGAGTATCGTAAGGGCTGGGAAATATAAAGGGCACTGATCGTGAGGCTCTTGTTTAGTTTGGTGCTGGCGATTGGATTCCTGAGCGGAGCCGCTGCAGCGGATAAAGCAAAGAAAAAATCGACAATTCCCGGAACCTACGTCGGTCAGGTTGATGGAGATCAAGCCAGGGCAATTCTTAAAGAGGATGGCTCAATCGTTGTGCGCCCGACTCAGGAGAATCCCGGCTTCAAACTGAGTGGTAAATGGAAACGCGATGGTAAGTTAATCATCGCTAAACTTAAGGATCCGGAGGGCAAAGAGGGAGTGGTTACATTTAAGCCGGCTGTTGGGAGTCTAACGGTTTTGAAGATCGTGAAACCCAGTGGCGAGGTCGAGGAATTCAAGTCCCCTCAGTTTGCGAAGAAAAAGGCTTTGGCCGATAAAGGGCCGGCTGGAGTTTACGTCGGTGAATTTGATGGAGAACAGTTGCAGGTTGAGCTGGCGGCCAAAGGTGGATTCAATGTGCGGTCGGCTGAAGATCCCGATGAAGGTGAGATTTATATGGGTAAGTGGAAGCTTACCGATAAGGGATTGAGTGCGACCATTACCGATGAGGAAGGCGCAGCGACCACCCTGCGAATGCGTGTTACTGACGCAGGCTTTGCGCTGGTTGGTACCGTTAATGCAGAGGGTCAGGAAAAACACTTCGAGGCCCGACTGAAGCGGGTGAATAAATAGTTTCCCAACGGGTTACCCAACGATGCCTGTTACCCCGCCTAAGGGCGGGGTTTTTTCTTGGAATCAGTGGCACAGAGGTTGCTCATGGTCTATCTACATAACTTTCTCCCGGCAAAAGGCTGGAAAATTTACCGGAAAACGGCTAATAATGTTGTTTTCTGGGTATTGCTGTTTGTCGTGTAAGGGAAAAAATGTCCATTGCTGAGGAAATAAAAGACAAGGCGAGTGGTTTGACCGAAGTACTTGAATTACGGCTGGCTGCTCAGCAGGGGTATGTCCGTTCCCAATTTACACTGGCAGTGAAGTTGGCCAAGGGAGATGGAGTTGATAGGGATTTGGATGAAGCGGTGAAGTGGTATCAGAAGGCCGCCAAGAAGGGTTTTGCGCCGGCACAGAACAATTTGGGGCTCATATTGGCTGGTGAACACTACAATTCGCCTGATCCAGCTGCGGCGGTGAGGTGGTTCTACAAGGCCGCTGATAGAGGCTATGGCCCGGCGCAGTGGAATTTAGGTCGCCACCTGCAGTTGGGTGTAGGGGTTACTCAGAATCTTTCAGAGTCCTTTGAATGGGTAACCAAGGCTGCCCAACAAGATATTGCCGCGGCCCAGAATAGGTTGGGGGTATGTTATTCGGAAGGCATCGGAGTGGAAGCCGATGAAGTGCAGGCAGTGGGTTGGTTTCGTAAAGCCGCTGAGCAGGGGCTGGCAGCTGGCCGGTACAATTTGGGGGTTCGTCTTCGTGATGGGCGTGGGACCGGTTCGGAACCGGAACTGGCTTGCGAACTTATTGAACAGGCAGCTGAAGGGGGGGTGTTGGCAGCTCAATTTACATTGGCTCAAATGCTGATAGCTGATGAGGATAGTGAGCCCGATGAATTTCAAGTTACAGGTTGGTATAGAAAAGCTGCTGAGCAAGGCCATGTGGAGGCCCAGAACATACTGGGGCAAAGGCTCGTTGAAGGGACCGGCACCGAGGTTGATCTGGTTGAAGCCCTGCAATGGTTTGCGCTGTCTGCGGAAAAGGGATGTGTGCTTGCGCAGTACAGGTACGGGCGTCATTTACTGCAAGGGGACGGGGTTACAGTCAATGGGAGAACCGCTGACCATTGGCTCCGTCTCGCGGCGGTAGCAGGAAATCTCGATGCCCAGTTCCTCCTGGCTGACGCATTCGACTCAGGTTTGGTGTTCGAAAAAAATCCCGAGGAGGCAATTAAATGGTTCCGTAAAGCTGCTGAAGGAGGCAAGGCAGCGGCACAGTTTATCCTGGCAATCAGCCTGGAAAAGGGCGAGGGCTGTCGGCAGGATATTAAGGAAGCTGTGAAGTGGTATGAATTGGCAGCGGAGAAGGGGTATGCCCCAGCCCAATTCAATTTAGGGATGCTTTATTTGCAGGGTCATGGCGTGGTTCCTGATGATGAGAAGGCCGCGGAATATTTTAAATTGGCCGCCGAACAGGGGGTTGCAGATGCTCAATGCAATTTGGGGGGACTCTATGAGCGGGGACGGGGTGTTGAGGAGGATCATGCGGCCGCACTAAAGTGGTACGAAGCCGCCGGTGAAGAAAATTTGATGCGAGCCCAGTATAATGCGGCGGTGATGTATCATGTGGGGCGTGGCACAGAAGTGGATATGACCAAGGCCACGGAGTGGTACGAACGTGCGGCCAATAACGGGCATGTTTCAGCGCAGTACATGCTTGCGGTGCTCTATCAGCATGGCGAGGGGATGGAGGTGGCTGATGAAAAGAAGGCCGCCAAGTGGTACCGGGCAGCCGCCGCACAAGGCATGGCTGAGGCACAGGTATTATTGGCTGATTGCTATTTGCGTGGTCGAGGTGTTCCGGAGGATTACGAACTGGCTTACATATGGTTTAGCTGTGCAGCCTGCCAAGGCATTGAGATTGCCAAGCGTTTTCTGAGCCTGACCGAAGATTGTATGACTCCCAGCCAGGTTGCCGTAGCGCGTGCAAAATCGCGCGCCATGATGGCGGCTTAATCCTTGCTGAACACGGGTTTAATCCGGGCGCGTGCATGCAAATCCTTCCAGTCCTTCGATTTATCATCAAAGAGAAGATGAGTGGTCACGCCCGGTTCGAAGTAGGGCAGGTTGCTGGGCTTCATGAATTTCTTGAGCATGTAGTTTACAGAGCCATTGCTGGCCACATACATCTTGCGGCCATCAGGCCAACGGGTTTCCAGTAGTCGTTGGGGTTCAGGTCGCGATTTGGGCTTGGGCACCTTATATTGGTTGATCACTTTCCAGTCCAGTTCCACTCCCAAGCCTGGTTCATTTGGAATTTTGGAGAAACCCTCATTCACGGTGATGGGTTGCTTGATGGGGGACCTGGAATAAAGCTGGAAACAATTTACGGCCGGCCAGGTTGCATGACTCAGCACGGCCCCGAAGTGCAGCGACCACGCTCCAGTAATGGTGCTGCCCACCAGTTGCAGCCAGAAAGGCATGTCGGCCATTGCCGCTACCCGTCCTGAATTCATCACACGAC
>CAZAIZ010000225.1:0-3593 GCA_964485275.1 uncultured Pedosphaera sp. | reverse complement strand
TAAGTTTACCGGCGGTTTCAGGAGCATTGACACTCACCTCGAACTTCGGACGCTTGTACTCCTCTACATTAAAGCTGGCTGAACCGCGGGGCCCGGTGGTGACCTGCAGGCTCATGCGACCCAGAACCCGGTCTCGCGGGGCGGTGAATTTGCCGCTGAAGGAGCCATAATCGTTAGCCCGGTGCTGCTGACGGGCGACTTCCTTCCCGTTGCGGTCACGGAAGATGATTGTCACCAGTGAATTGGGGATGGTGCGGTAGTTGTCGTTATGCTGGTCCACGTGAATCGAAAGACCCTTATATTCTATCGTTTGACCGGGGCGATAGAGGGAGCGATCAGTAAAGAAGATCGTGCGGTCGTACGGGCGTGGATTATTAATGCGGCCATGGTTGTAGGCATCATTATAGGTGCTTAGTTGTTGGTTGCCCTTGCTGGCAAGAATCAGGTAGCCACGGTTGATGGCCTGAAATGTGAAATGACCGTTGTCATCGGAAGTGGTCGGGGCCACTTCTGTGCGGCCTCCGTTGCGCTCGCGGAACCAGGCGCGAACCTTGGCATTGGCAACAGGTTCGCCACTCAATGCGTCGAGTACAAACCCTTCGACCTTGCCGTTGCCACTGCGCTGGCGCATGACAATGGATAGGTCGCTGGACCAGAAGCTGGTGTAGTAGCAGACGTTGTCAGCGGCGCCAAAATTCCTATCGTGGCTGCTGATGAGGTAATAGAAGCCACCCGGCAGGTCCCTTGGTGCCTTGATGGTTTTCATGGCCTCATGAAAGTCAGTGGTTGGGTCAAGCTTGACGCTCCATTCCTTGATGACTTCAGCGCGGAGAAGAGCGCGACGCTCATTGTTGTCCAGCCATTGAGGGTTCCCTCGCTTGCGTTTCATGGCTGCCTCCCAGTTCTCGGCAACCACACGGAAGTGGATTTGGTCCACGTTGCGGTACTTGATTGTGATGTCTGATTGTGGATCATTCCACACCCGCTCAATTGTGACGTTTGAGGTCTTGGCTTCGATTTGATTTACCAGATTGTGGCACATCGCGCCGCCGGGTGTCTTGGGGAATGCATCGCGGCCCTGAGAGGCGATCTTGTGGGCCTGCACCTTGTTCCCATCCTGATCGAGTGATTGGGCAAGGTTATATCGAGCACGGGCGCTAATGCGATGATCAGCCCAGGCATTAATGAAAGCCTTGAGTGCTGCGCGGTAGCGGTCGTTCTTGTTTTCGCCGTAAGCCTTGTTCTTGCCGAAGTTCAGTCGGCCAAGGTCTGCGTCGATGTAGGCGCTTTTGTCAGCATCATTTCTATGGAAGTTGAGGAGGTCCTGATAAAGATTCAGGGCTTTGACTGTGCGTGAGTTTTTATCGGTAGTCTTGATGGTCCACGCGGCAAATTTGTCTGCGCTATCAAATATCGGATCGTTGCTGCTTAATTCAAAGGCATCTTCGGCCTTGGCGCCGGCCTGTTCACCGCTGCTGTAGAATTGCAGGGCGTTAAACACAAGGAAGTCGTACATGGTTGGCCGGAAGGAATCGGGCTGGGTACCTTTTTGCAGGAGTTCATCGTAATCGGCAACAGGCGTTTTCTTTAGGATTGCCCGGTGGGTCAGGGCGGTGGTGAATTGCTTGTCGATTTCAGTATAGATACGGGGCAGATCCCAGGTTTCAAAGTCGTCACCAGGGGCGCCGCCGGTGCGGCTTCTCTGAATGAAGCGCCAGCGGTTCTGCTGGAAGTAGTGCCAGTACCAATTGGCGAGGACTGTGGTCATCATTGGCTTCATTTCAGCCGGAGCTTTTGCAATTTCAGCTTCCATGCGCCGGATTTTCTCCTGGGCCTTGTTGCCTTGAATATTCCCTTCCAGGGAGATTTTCCTGCCTACGGCCTTGATTGCCTCGGCGTAGTCTTCTTCAGCGATGGTTTTCTTGATTATAGGGTCCAGATGCTTGATCGCGGTCTTGGGTAATCCCTTCTTAAGGGCTGCATCATAGGCTTTCCAGTGCTCGGCCTTGGATAGGTTGGGTACCTGTTGGGACTTTTCTGCCGCGTAGAGCAGGGTAAGCGTGAGAGTTATAAGTGCAAAAGCAGCGGTTAATTTCTTCATATCGGTATAGAAAACAATTCGTTGAGAATTTGACGGGTAATCTTCTGAATTACTCCGTCAAAAGGCACGAACTTATATTAATGCCTTCCGGAGGGTTTTGGCCATTGAAATCTGCAACCCTCAATTTGTCATAAAGCAAAGAAAGGGGAACGTTAAACGTTGATTTGAGGGAGTCTTTGTCTAAAACTCCCGTCAAACGACCACATTAAGACGATATTTATGCATAGTAACATACATTTTGATGCTGATGCGCCTGGCGCGGGCGGCGGAAACACCCTGACTGATGATGACAAAAGTGCCGTGGACCAGTTGCGCAGCCAGTACGGCGCGATGAAGACTGAATTGGCCAAGGTGATTATTGGCCAGGATCAGGTGGTTGATGAAATGCTGATGTGTATTCTTTCCCGGGGACATGGGCTCCTGATGGGCGTGCCGGGATTGGCCAAGACGCTGATGGTTAACTCGCTCTCAAAAATCATGAGCCTGGGATTCAGTCGCATCCAGTTTACGCCCGACTTGATGCCGAGCGATATCACTGGAACTGAAATTTTGCAGGAAGGTGAAGCGGGTCGCCGTCAGTTTGAATTTGTAAAAGGTCCTATTTTTTCGAACATTATTTTGGCCGATGAGATCAACCGAACACCGCCCAAAACGCAGAGTGCGCTATTGGAGGCCATGCAGGAGCATCGCGTAACCACCGCGGGTGAACATCGCGAGTTACCTCAACCATTTTTTGTATTGGCGACCCAGAACCCGATTGAACAGGAGGGAACCTATCCTTTACCAGAAGCGCAGTTGGACCGTTTCATGTTTTTAATCACCGTGGACTACCCAAGTGAGGAAGAAGAGCGCCGCATCGCACGCGAGACGACTGGCGGCAGCTCCTCCGACCTTGCTGAGGTAATTGATGGCCCAACACTACAACGCTATCAAGGATTGGTGGAGCGGGTTCCTGTGCCGGATCACGTTTACGATGGCGTGGTGGGCATGGTGCGCATGACACGACCCAAATCAGATGATGCGCCGGAGTGGGTCAGCAAATGGGTGACATGGGGTTCTGGGCCAAGGGCTGTTCAGTATCTTGTGCGCGGAGCCAAGGCCAATGCAGTTTTGAACGGTCGGTATGTTGTAGGCTGGGAAGACGTGGAAGCAGTTGCCCCGCCGGTGCTCTCGCATCGTATCCTTACGAACTTTCAGGCACAGAGTGAAGGGGTAGATAGTCTTTTCGTTATCGAAAAGCTTCTCGAGAACATTCGCGAAAAAGAAGCGGCGCTGGCCGGTGAGTAAACCAAGACTCGCTAAATATCTTTGAACGATTCAGCTTATAGTGAGATTCTTGATGGTGACGTTATCGCGCGCCTGTCTGGCCAGTTCCTCCATGCGCGTCAGCCGATGGTGGGTAATATTGTCGGGCACCATAAAAGCCCCTATCGTGGTTCCAGTGTAGAGTTTGCTGAATACCGCAAATACGTCCCTGGCGACGACCCGCGGC
>CAZAIZ010000224.1:0-3621 GCA_964485275.1 uncultured Pedosphaera sp. | reverse complement strand
CCTTTAAAAACATTTTCATGGTGCAGAAATAAAGTATTTAGATAACCGGTTATTCCTTGAGCAACTCGACCATTCCTTTACCCAACGCATCCCCGATAAGAAAATAACTTTCCGCATTTCCAAACCAGTGGTGACCATGCCCCACATTGGGCGACTGTTCCTTGGGGCGCGCAAAGGCAATGGTGGAGACAAACTTCACGTTGCCTCCCAGTTCCTTGCGGCTGGCCGCTGCCTTTTGCGCTGCGCGAATAGCAAGCATGTTCTTCCCGGCCTTTGGACCACCATTACCCAGTTCGCCAATCACCACCGGTAGCTTGGGCTTTCTATATTCTTTGCGCACATCCTTGATGAGGTGCACCAGATTATCCTCATACTGCTCAAGCGCGTCCTTGTTGAACATATCGTTCCAACCCTGAAACCAGATGAATCCGGCAACCTCAATGTGCCGACCCGCAAGCTCAGGAAACTCCTTATCGATACTCTTGAGTGCCTCTTTTACCTCGGCATGCATCTTCGTGTAATAATCACCCACCTCACCACCGGCACTGGGCGGACGAAAATCCTTGTACAAACTCTTGCCGCCCCAGGCGGTCTTGATGAGCAGCACAGGTGCATCAGCAGCATCACCCAGTTGATGCCCAATCTGTAACTCCGGACCGATATGGTGCCGGCTCTTGTCTGAGCCGTAACCAGTGAAGCCAATCGTCAAGCCGCCCGCCATCACCCCCTGCCTGTTTCGAAAGCGCACAAACACATCCTCTCGAACCGTCCAGTTGCCTTTGGCATCCTTTAGGTGCTTATAGCGGTCAGGGCCAGCGACCATCACAGTACTCAGATTACCTTTGCCTCCGTTGTAATGCTCTGGGTGATCCATATCGACAACCCCTTGCCCTTCCATATTTGATTGCCCCGCAAGAATGTATACCTGCACGATATCTGAAGATTTCGGTGGCAAGGCAGTACAGCAGCCAGTAGCAACATAAAAGGCAGCGATTGCCTGCACAAATATCATGGGGATGCGATTCATGAGAAAAGTCTAACCACTGAAACACAAGGGTCACGGAGAAAAATCACACTGCTATACTCTCCACGCTTGTGGAGCAACCCTAGCCGATTAGTTCGTGAATGGGTTTGATGCCGCTATCCACAAGATAATGAGGACGACCTTGAGGATCCTTTACTGTTGCAGAAGCGGTATTGATGCCTAAGGAGGAATAGAGAGTAGCGAACACTTCCTGAAACTTGACAGGCCGGTCTACCGGCTCATTACCGTGCTTATCTGTAGAGCCAATAATCTGGCCATGATTCATGCCGCCGCCAGCCAGGAAGGCAAAGTTCGCACGAGGCCAGTGATCACGGCTGTTATTCTTGTTAATTTTAGGAGTACGCCCGAATTCACCCCACATCACCACCGCCACGTCCCTATCGAGACCCCGCTCCCTGAGATCAGTAAGTAGCGCCGACAGGCCCTGATCCAAGAGTGGCATTTCCTCACGCGAACGGGGGAAGTTCATTCCATCACCCCCATGCCAATCCCAGCGGCTGTAGTTCAATGAAACAACACGAGCCCCTGCTTCCACCAGGCGGCGCGCAACCAAAAAATTGCGTATCATCTTGGGTGCCCCATCACGTTGATACTTGGGGATGTTCACTCCGTACCTTTCAGCAATACGGGGATCCTCCTTTGACAAATCCAAAGCATCCATCAGTCCGCCATTTGAAAGAATGCTAATAGCCTGCTTGTTATGCTCATCAAGACCGGAAATTTGGCCGGTAACGTCAGCATCCCGCCGGAATCGGTCAATCCCTTCAAGCAGACTCTTGCGATCATTCAAACGATTGAGGTTTATTCCTTCGAGCACCAAACTTTGTGCCTTGGCATTGGGATCTTTCTGCACCAACTGCATCGGAGTATGAGCTGCACCAATAAACCCAGCATTGCCCGCCTCTCCCCAGGTGCGATTCCCAGTGGGATACATCAGTGAAACGTTGGAAGGCACCCCCCCGGTATTAGGCTGTAGCTTGGACACCCAGGAACCCCAACTCGGCCAGCCGCCTTGTGGGGAATTACGCTTCTCGCTCTGGCGGCGGCCAGTCATGCACTGAAAACAGTCATGTGCCCCATCCGAATCAGCCAGTGAACGAATGATGGTAAATTGATCGGCCATAGTTGCCAAGCGTGGGAAAAGTTCACATATCTCTATCCCTGGCACGTTTGTCTTGATTGGCTTAAATTCACCTCGAATCTCTTTTGGAGCATCTGGTTTTAAATCAAAGAAATCCAAATGAGAGGGCCCGCCCGGCAGGTAGATATTAATTACTGCCTTGTAGGAACGCCCCAGTTTCTGAGAAGCCTCCACCTCCAGCAACTGCCCGAGAGACAAACCTCCAGCAGTCATTCCCCCGATTTTAAGGAAATTGCGCCGTGAAAACCCATCACAGTGAGTTCGGCCGTTGTCCCGGTTACCAAACAGCTCAATCATGACGCTCTCCAATTTAAGACAAAACGTGATGCATGGCGAGAGCGAAGTTCCCTTGCTTGCCATTCCCGCCATTTCCGCAGACAATAGTTGGGAGGATGGTTTTCAAGAACCGCAACCGCTTAACACTCGATTATAATCGCTTCCCAGGAGGAATATTCAATCCATCCCTAGTCAAGCACGCAAGCACCCTGCGGGGTATCGCCCGTTGTGAACAATATAATCAAGCTGAGCGTAATGAAGATAAATCCCTTAATTTTACTCCCAACCAAGCAGTTCTCTTCGAGCTAGATACTTCACTGAAGGTGACTGAAGTCAAATACGACGTTCAATTCGAGGGCTTCCCTGACAAACCTTGGCGAACCGAAGATTATCGCTTGTTTGTATTTGAGAATCAGCTCTTCTGCACTCACACGCTTTGGGTGCAGGGCTATAATATTGGCATGGCTCTTTCTCGGGTAAATCCAGCTGAAGGCATCATCACACTTTTAAATCCCATCAAAATAAAGGGCTTGGATATCCAAGGTATTGAAAAAAACTGGGTTATAGTTCCGGGTGAAAAGACCCTCCACTGCCTGTACAGTTTTTATCCTTATTTTACTCTGGCAAAATTAGATAATTTGAATTCTGCACAATTCAAACTCCTGAACCGCACCAAACTCGAGCCCCCTACCAATGGATTAGCCGATCAACTGGTTTCTTTGAGCACCATTCCCCAACGTATCGGTGATGCATGGTATCTTCTAGTACATCAAAAAGACACCAATCATATCTATCACGATCATCTGGTTCGCTTAAATAACTCCACTCTGATGCCCGAGGTGATAAGTGACCGTTCGGTCATTTCTGGTGGTGATTGCGAGGGATTTTGGAGAGGCTATCTAACAGTCTACTCACTGCTCATTCTAGGCGAACAAGCTATCGTATCCTACGGGGAAGGAGACCGCTACTCCGGGATAGCAACCGCACAGACAAGTGAGCTGCTCGCGTCCCTTTAACTATTTTTTCCTCTTTGGCTGTTTCCGTTTCACCCCTGAAAACGGCGGCCTTTCCCGATTGTTCTGCATATTTTTTAGCAGATATTCCCTGGTAATACCCACCTCTCTCATGAGCTGCTTCAATATATCGGTGTGTTTTTCTA
>CAZAIZ010000223.1:0-3643 GCA_964485275.1 uncultured Pedosphaera sp. | reverse complement strand
ATCAAGATCGACCATGTCCACTCGCCCGATAAAAGCACCAAGCCGCCCCTGGCGATCTATGGCAACCCGGATTACGCCAAGGGTTATGATTTGGTAATTCACGACGAATGCTCAGCAGGCATCAGTGATCCCAAGGTCATTGCCGGAGTCTTGGCTCCACATAAAAAAGGCATCCCGGGAGTGAATCTTCACTGTGCAATGCACTCCTACCGGTTTGGTAATTTCCGCAAGCCGGTTAAACTCACTGACGAGAACGCAAAGTGGTTTGAATACATCGGTTTACAATCCACTGGCCATGGCCCGCAACGTCCCATCGACATCAAGTTTGAGAAAAACGTTCCTTACATCACAAAAGATGTCGCCGACTGGACAACTGCAAACGAGGAGCTCTACAACAATATTCAAGTCCTGCCGACGGCCAAGGTTGTTGCCCGTGGAGAACAGGGCAAGGCCAAGGCCGTGGTGGCCTGGACCAATGATTACCATGGCACGCGTGTTTTCAGCACCTCAATCGGGCATAACAATGTCACCGTGGCTGATGCCCGTTATTTGAACCTGGTGGCACGCGGTATCCTCTGGGCCACCCAGAAGGAGGACTGGCCGGTAGCTCAGCCGAAGAACGAAACATTCTCGCTCAACAGCAAACCTGCACCCCAGTCAAAAAAAAAAGATAAAGGCATTGCCTCAGTCCCGAAGAGTGCGGTAACCGGCGCTACGGTCACCGCCAGCTCTGAGGAAAAAAACAAAAATAATTTTGCCAAACACGCCGTTGATGGAAACCCCGGCACGCGTTGGTGCGCTTCCGGAAGTTCCAAGGGGGAATGGCTGCAGGTCGACCTGGGCAAGCCTCAAAATCTTCAGAACCTGCGAATTCTCTGGGAGAAGAACAATGCCGCCTACCAATACACCATTGAGGGCTCGACCGATTCCGAGGACTGGCAAATGCTCGTCGACTACTCCAAGAACAAGTCGGTCCAGCAGATTGCGCCGCACAAAATTGCTGCCAAGTCGGTTCGTTATCTAAAGGTCACCTTTCTGGGATCCAGCACAGGTGTATGGGGAAGCATATGGGAAATTGAGGCTCATACTGGGGCCCTGCCCGAGTTGCCACGCAAGGTAATGAAAGCAGCGGAGAAAGGGAGTAATGCCGCCAGTGGTTTTGGTAATGTAAAGGCCCCGGAAGGTTTTAATGTCACTGTTTTTGCAGAGCCTCCGGAGGTAAATTATCCGGTCTGCATCACAGCTGCCTCCACCGGTGAACTGTTTGTGGGTATTGATGAGCAGGGTTCATTGGGCAAGGAAAAAGGCCGGGGCCGGGTAGTCCGCTGCATTGATACCGATAGCGATGGCAAGGCCGACCAAATCAATACTTTCGCAAAGATGGATCATCCTCGCGGACTCATTTACGACAATGGCAAACTATGGGTTTTGCACCCGCCCTTCCTTACCTTGTTTGAGGATACCAATGGAGATGGGGTATCAGACAAACAAAAGGTCCTGATTGACGGAATCAGTACCGATTACGTCTACAAACGCGGCGCAGACCATACCACCAACGGCATTCGGATGGGGATTGATGGCTGGATTTACATTGCCGTGGGCGACTTTGGATTTACCAAGGCAGTTGGTGCTGATGGCCGGGTCCTCAGCCGGCGTGGAGGAGGGATTGTACGCATCCGTCCCGATGGCTCGGACATGGAGATTTACTGCTGGGGTCTGCGTAATGTTCTTGATGCCTGTATTGATCCCTACCTGAATATTTTCACGCGTGATAACACCAATGATGGTGGTGGCTGGAATGTTCGATTCAATCACATTATGCAAAGTGCCGAATACGGCTACCCTTCCTGGTACAAGAATTTCCACAATGAGCTCATGCCCACCCTTAAGGACTACGGTGGGGGCTCCGGTTGCGGCGGCATGTTCTACCACGATTCTCGTTGGCCCAAACCCTACAGCCACGCGGTGTACACCTGCGATTGGGGGCGCAGCGCAGTGTTCCTGCATAATCCACCGGCCAATGGACCCACCTTTGATGCACATCAGGAGACCTTTCTCACCATTAGCCGTCCCACTGATATAGATGTGGACGCCAGCGGCCGCATGTATGTCGCCAGTTGGCATGGCGGCAAGTTTGCCTATAGCGGTCCCAACGTGGGTTATGTCGTCCAGTTGGTCCCGAAGGGTTTTGAGCCCAAACCCTTTCCGGATGTCACCAAATTGAGTGAGGACGATCTCTTTGAGTTGCTTGTTGGTCCGAGCCAACAACAAAACCTGCACGCCCAGTTTGAATTCCTCAGGCGCGGACCCACTGCCCAACGCACCGCCAAACTGATGGAACTGGCCCAGGACAAAGGAATACCGCTCGCAGGACGCGTGGCAGCGATCTTCACACTCAAGCAACTCAACGGAAACAGATCACAGGATGATCTTTTGAAACTTGTCGCCCATAATGAAGTTGCCGAGTTCGCCTTACGCGCACTCACTGATCGCAAGAGTGAATTGAAGGGCCTGAAAAAAGATGTTTTTGTCAGCGCCCTCGACAGCAAAAATCCGCGTTTACAGGCACAAGCTCTGGTAAGCCTTGGACGACTGGGTGATCGCAGTGCAGCGGCAGCCATCCTCTCACATGCAGCTGCTCCCAAACCGGAGAAACAACCGGCCCACAACGAGGCCAATCCCACTGTGGTACTACCTCATCTTGCCGCCCGCGCATTGGTGGCACTGAAACCGATCGATACCTTATTGGGCGCCCTTGACGGAACCCATGGCGCCACAGCCTTAAGCGTATTAAAGTATGTTCATGATGATAAGGTTGTTGCCGTCCTGAGTGCGCGCGCGGCAAAAAACCCTGATCTAGCCACACTTTCCACCCTTGTTCGGCTTTACCACCGTGAGGGAGAATACACTCAAGGGTGGTGGGGCACCCGTCCCGATACCTCTGGCCCCTACTTTGCCCGGGAGAAATGGAGCGGAAGTGACAAGATTGAAACCGGCCTGAAAACCGCGCTAAACAAGGCCTCCAAAAGTACGGTCGCCGCAGTCAAGGCCCAGCTGGCAAGCCACAAGGTAAATATCAGTGGATTGCCTGCCGGCACAGAGGTTGCCGAGGGCAACCCGGACAACACTCCCATTAATATCCCCACACCCAAGGGCGACCCAAAAAGCTGGATCGCTACACTTGGTGAAAAAAAATCGATTACCCGTGCACTGAAAACCAAAGGAAATGCAGAACGCGGTAAAATCCTGTTCACCAGTCAGGCCTGCATGGCTTGTCATACCACAGCTGAAGGACAAGCTCCCAAGGGACCGCATCTGGTCGATATCGGCAAACGCTATAAGCCCACCGAAATCCTGCAGTCCATCCTCAATCCGAATGCCGTGGTCGCCCAGGGATTTGATACCTACGCCTTTACCACCAAGGACAAGGAAACCCATGTTGGTTTTGTGACACTGGAAAGTGCCAACTCCATCAGCATGCGTACTGCGGTGGGGGTGGCTGTAGAAATCCCGGTGAAACAAATCGTCAAACGCGAAAAGATTGCCTACTCCTCCATGCCTCAGGGTCTGGTTGCAGGACTGACCCCAGAGCAATTGGCTGATTTATTGGCCTACCTGCAATCATTGAAAACCAAATAATCAT
>CAZAIZ010000222.1:0-3649 GCA_964485275.1 uncultured Pedosphaera sp. | reverse complement strand
CCTGTTGACGCAAACGATCACGATCCCGTGCTGTTCTTGCGCGGTTGTATTCGGGCCCATCACATTCAATACCCAGTAAAAATGCTCCGGGTTTATTGGGGTCATAAACTGCCAGATCAATAAAGAAACCGGCCGTGCCTACCTTCATTTGCACATCAAATCCGGAATCACGCAGAAACTCAGCCACCTCCTCTTCAAAGATCGTACTCACCCCAGCTGAAACTGCGGCAGCCTCACCGTCCAGTGCGCCGGTTTCGGCATATTGCAGATAAGCCTTAAACACTTCCACCCCACGAGCCGAAGTCCGCTTCATATCAATATCCAGCGCCCGCAAATTGGTAAACACCTCACACCGTCTTCGAGACCGGGTAATCAATACATTTAGCCGACGTTCACCCCCATCGCTATTGAGTGGGCCAAAATTCATTGATACTTTGCCATCCTCATCCCGTCCATAGCCAACACTAATAAAGATCACATCGCGTTCGTCGCCCTGTACGTTCTCCAAGTTCTTCACAAAGAAAGGTTCGTGAGAGTGCGCTCCAAAAAAATCCTCACAGGAATTATCCTCCATACGCATTCGTTCGATCTCATCGTATACCGCCTGCATTTGCTTCACACTGAAAGCCGCTACCCCGAGGGTTAATTCCGGGAATTCGCGGGCATGACGAAACACCGCTTCAGCCACCACCCGTGCCTCAAGTGGGTTGGAACTGGTATTGCCGCGCTGATACACCGTATCGGGAAGATAGTGGTACTTGATCCCCAAAGTTGGATCTGCTGGATTAAAGTTGGGAAATATCACCAAGTTACCATCATAGAACTCCTGGTTTGAAACGGCGATGAGTGACTCATGCCGACTTCGGTAATGCCATCTTAACATTCTCTGCGGTGCCCGCTGCCCGGTCATCGTGCCAAGAATACTCTCCAAATCCGCCAATCGATTCTCCTCATCGTCCATTTCCTCATTGCCTCCGATGGAATCAAAGAAGCGGGTTGGCGGCATTTGTTTACTATCACCCACCACCACCAGTTGTTTGCCTCTTATAACTGCACCCAAGGCATCAACCGGCTTTACCTGACTGGCTTCATCAAAAATCACTAGATCAAAATTTACCGAGCCGGGCGGCAAAAAGCTCGCGATGGACATTGGGCTCATCATAAAAACCGGCTTTATTGCCTGCATCGCGCGCCCGGTCTTGGTCATCAATTTACGGATCGGCAAATGTCGCACCCGCTTTTCAAACTC
This sequence comes from uncultured Pedosphaera sp., assembly GCA_964485275.1. GTDB lineage: Bacteria > Verrucomicrobiota > Verrucomicrobiia > Limisphaerales > UBA1100 > UBA1100. The sequence goes on along the minus strand of CAZAIZ010000222.1, from coordinate 2,400 downwards.
CCGCATCAGAATGCCAAGTTGACCGTTGCCCACCATCGAAGGGAGCCCTTCCCAATGACGGGCAGCAAGTTTGATGCGGTTAAAGAGAAACAACAGCTGGTCCAACTCACGAAAACGGCTGATATCCTGCGCATGAGCCGTTTGATTAAATCTCCGCAAAGGTTCCCGCTCCTCCAATAATTCGTGTAGCATCCGCTCAAACCAAGCGTTACGAAACCAATGCACCAAATGCTTGGGGGCGGCACTCCAGTCCATTGCCCCCTCAACCACCCAACTTAAACCTGCCTCATCTAGGGTTTCACTCAATTGGTTGAAAATAACCTGTTCATCCAACCGGCCCACTTCAGTCACCATCGTTTCCAGTCTTCGGATTTGATCGTCAAAGGCCCATTGCTCTGTCCATGCATTTCGCATGTTTATGTCCAACTTAAGTAAATTAAACAATAGAACCTGTTGGTCTTGATAGGCAATACGAGCCTGTTCTATTGCCGCAACCAGGCTCGAAAACGGCATGGAATCCGGATCGGTTTCCAGATACCCAACCAACGCTTCATCCACATCCCCAACTCGCACGGAGTTTCGTAGCTTCTCAACAAAAACCCGGACTTCAGCAAGCTTGTCCCAATCCGAGTCCAAGCCCCGCCATTGCCGCCCAAAAACCTCCTCGGCAACTTTGGCCTTTTCCTCCACTTCCTTCCGAAGCCGCTCCTCCCCCATGATCGCTTCGGTCAGCTTTAACATTTCAGTAGGATCTTTAGGGGCCTTTCCAGCGCAACAGAGAGCGCGAATTTCAGTACGGGCACGACGGTAATCACCAATGATGAATTTATACCATTTCTCCCCGTGCTCCACTATTGCTGCCCGCGGCACCAACACATCTCTCCCCCACGCTTCAGGGATCAGTGTTTGCTGATGACCCGCCTTGAGAGCGGAATGTTCACCTCCAACCTTAAGCACATCATCCAGCGCATGAATCTCATCTTCCCAGTTGCGTGAACGCAGATTTACCCCCCGTAGATCGGGAGATTCTTCCACATAGCGAGCCATCTCCATTAAACGTTTTGCATCTGACCAATTGGCCTGACTACCAAAACCTAAACGCTCCTGCAAGGCGGATACCGCCTTTACCAACCCACCGACTGTCTCTAGGGTTTTCGGTAATTCCCTCAGAAGTTGATCCCGGTCGGTTGGCATCACCATCGAAACCTCCGCACCATGAAATGGATGAGCCACGGGCTGACCATGATCTTCCAGATGCTTCTCGAGTCGCCCAATCACAACTGTACGCTCCTCCAACTCGGCACGCGTACAACTTAATATTATTTCGACGTCACTCAAACTCTGGATCAATGACTCGGGTCTCGGCAGGTCGTTCACCCCTTGCAACTTCCGCTGTTGGTGAATGAGTTCCCCAAAAATTTCAAAAGCACTATAACCGGTTTTTGCCAGCGGCTGATTCACTGCCTGAGCGTAATCGTTTAATTTACCACGCAAACGCCCCAGTAAATCCATATCTGATTCCGAACCGGACTGCTCAAGAACACGACCTTGATTAAGTGTACGTTTTAGCTCATCAACCATCCCCTTCTTGTTTGCATTATGACTATGAACCTCGAGACACGCATCGCCCAGCCCCACCAAATCTAAACGTCGCTTAACCACTTCCAGAGCCGCCATTTTCTCGGCTACAAACAGAACCTTTTTGCCCTGGCCCAGCGCCTGGGCCACCAGATTGGTAATGGTCTGCGATTTACCCGTCCCAGGAGGTCCCTGGATAACCATATTGCGACCGTCCTTCACATCCAGAATCGCTGTCAACTGCGAGCCATCCGCATCGACAACCTGATGCGACTCATGTGGAGGCAAATGGTCATCCAAAAGTGTCTCATCCTCGTAAGCTGATCCCGGCTCATTGAAACCTCCATCAAGAATCGAGCCAAGCAGTGGATGGTCTGTTGGTTGCTCTTCCTTCGGCCAGCAAGTACAGTCCAAATCACGGTACATCATCAGCTTGGTAAACGAGAAAAATCCAAGATAGATTTCATCATCGTTCACCTCCCAATTTTTCAGTCCGGACACAGCCTTGCGCACCGATTCAAAGTACGCCTTGGGATTCATATCCTCAATCTCTGGAAATCCGGGCATCTCGGCAGCGAAATCGAGCTTCAACTTATAGGCCAGCGACAGATTCTCCTCAATATGATCTCCGGTATAATAAAGTTTGTAACGCTCACGAACAGCAGCTCGCACAAGCTTCACCGGAACCAGTAGCAGGGGGGCTTTCAACTCTCGCTTCGGATCGTCCTTATCTCGCCAATGCAACATGCCGAGGGCCAGATACAGCACATTGACACCACGCTCCTCAATGTACGTGCGTGCTGAGCGCTCCGTATTCAACAA
>CAZAIZ010000221.1:0-3674 GCA_964485275.1 uncultured Pedosphaera sp. | reverse complement strand
GGTCCGGATCGAGACGTGGGTTCGATTCCCAAAACACATCCCACTCTTTTTTACACTATGGGAAAAGCTAAATGTTCACGTTTTGAAGTACTAGTTGCTCCCCCGGAATTGTCTCACCCCATCGCAGAATCTGACTGCTGGGCAGTAAAAAGCAGCAGAGGAGACTATGGTCTTGGATCGCCTCCTATGTCGGAGGATTTGGCAAACACCATACTGCTAAATAGCCAGCAAATAGTTGATTCGGCCATTAGCTGTAGTTGGCCGTGATCGACTGGGCTTTTTTAGGGCGGTGATCTTGATTTTTTGAGAGGCAGGCCATGACCACGGCGCAGATATGTTCGGGAATGATGTTTTCTATTCCTTGTTCAGCTATAACTCTGTCGATTGGAATGGCGGGTTGGCTCCAAATTTGATCGATCAATATCTTCTGGTTTCTGTTATCGAAGGGAAGACGTCCGGTTAGAAGTTCATAGAGCATCACGCCAATGGCATATATGTCATCACTGGGCGACGGCCTTTCCCCCTTTAGAACCTCCGGACTCATAAACTCCAATGTGCCCGCAATTTGATTTTTTAACCAACCTTCAGTCCTCTCCGCCGTAAACGTGGAGGTAACAATAGTCCGAGCAACACCAAAATCTGCGAGCTTTAACACATGGTTCCGATCTATTAGGATATTCGCTGGTTTAATATCACAATGCACAATTTTTTTTGAGTGGGCGTAATCTACTGCGCGGCACAATTGATCTAGCAAAGGTGATATTTCAGGCCATGTCATAACCCCCTTTTTATTCCGAAGATCCTCTAAGCAAACACCAGAAATCAATTCCATGGTCAGGAAGAGAGGCTCATCCTCGGAAATATGAATATCGTAAACATTAAGGATGTTTTCATGATTCAGTTTCCGAGTCTTTCTAAGTTCCAGGCGTAAACCATCGAGAAACTCGGGTTGATTCAGACGTTCATCGGGGAAAATCTTCATAGCAATTTCCTCCTGCGAATCCTTGTCAAAAGCTTGCCAAACATCCGCAGAACGACCAGTGCCGAGGTGTTTTTGAAGACTGTAGCGCCCCTCCCCCAGCACTTGCCCAGGTTTCCGCATAGATTGGGAAATTGAGATGGTGTGATCTCCCACTCGTATAGTTTGGATTTCATTTATTGATACCGGACCGGATATCTTGAAATCATCAATATAAGTTCCTCCTGTGCTTTTTTCGTCCTCAATTACAACACCTTGAGATGTTACGCGAAGTGTAGCGTGTTTCCTGGAAACACATGCGTCAGGGATTCTCACGTTACTGGATTCACTTCTACCAATGGAATACTCACCCTCATCTAATGCCCGATCAACGACAATAGCTCCCTCTATATCCCTCAATATCAGCTTCACGGTTGTCTTCTTGGGCAGTTCAGGAGTCAGAGATGGATCAAAGGCAAGGCTTTCTAAGGCCTGAATAAAATCATCTATAGTCGAGTAACGGTCTTCAGGGTTTGGGTCACAGGCTTTAGCCCAAATAGGGTTGACTTCCCTTATCTGGTTTTTCCCGATGGCCCTGGATAGAACTGGAAATTTTTCCGGAGGAAGACCCGTGAGGAGTTGATAAAAAAGTTTTCCGAGCGAATAGATATCTGACTGTCGGCTGGCGGGTTGCAGGCTATCCGAAATTTCTGGGGCCACATAACCGTACGTTCCAACAGCGGTCAAGGATCCTGCCTGCGCAATCAGTCCGGGGTCGGCAAGCTTTGGTTCATTATCCACATATACAATATTCCCCGGCTTGATATCCCGATGGACCAATCCTTTGTCGTGGATTCCTTTCAAGCCCCGGGCTATCTTGAGGATTATATTAATCGCGTCTGAGTGTGCGTGATTAGTTGTTAGATCGCTCTGAAGTGTTCTGGGCTGATACAAGGCCCAGTCCGATTCATCGCCAAAAGGCATGCCCGTGATCCAATCATCGGCGAGTTCCATGACATAATAAAAGAAACTATCATCCTCACCGCGGCCGACGTGGAGCAGGTCAATTAGGCAGTCATGCTTACGCGAAATGGATTCATATTCGGTGATCCCGGCGAATTCCCGTTCATAGGGTTTGGCATCATCAAACTTATCGCGGCGCACGATTTTGACGGCCCGGTAGGTGCCGGTTAGAGATTGGGCCAGCCATACTCTTCCACTTGCACCTGATCCAATTTCTTTAATCAACTCGTGACCAGATATCGTGACTTTTGCCATTGGAACAGATTTATTGATCGCGAGGGCAGTATGACAGAAAGAGACAGGATATTATAACTCAAATTTGGAATAACAGCTCTATTGATAATTTGAAACACACATAGTTCAAAACATAGCAATAACCCTAGCTAAGGAAAACATAGCCTGTAGACAGCGCGTCATCTAACCGCCTCTTTTCTGCAATGCTGATAACATGAGGGAACTTTGGCGGACTCGCCTGATGACCTTCCCATTACAAATAACCTTGTGTGACCAAAAATCCAGCTATGAGCGGAAAAACGCCCGCATTTCTTTAAGCTCCTAGGGAAATCCAAGCCCAATGCTAATAAACTGTAAGACCACTCCCTTAGTAAACGTAGAAACACCTAATTATGAGCAACTCCATTCAAAACTGGGAAAACAAGACATTCAGCACCGAAACGCCCGCACGCAAATCAATCTACCTATTCACCATATTTGTCGGATTTCTCTGCCTGGCATTATCAGCACAGTTTATGTATTCAGATGATGACTTGGAGATCCTTGAAGATGTCTTAGTCAAGCAACGTTCCAACCCCGAACTGACAACCGTTGACCGAAAAATCTTGTGGGAGAAGAAAGCCAGCAAGATTAGGGAGAGAAAGGAAATTAACGTTCTAATTGGTCAGGTTGAGGGCATTCAGCCCATTGCGCCCAAAAAGCAGGCTCCTGATCTCCGGGGTACTCGCGCAGGTACAGGTAAATTTTGAAATGGTTCCCACGATATTATTATCTAAAACAAAACCTCACAAGCACCACTAATAAGGAGACAATTATGAGCAATAACAAGAAATCTCAACCCAAACAAAACACAGGCTTATGTTAAAAAATAAATCATCGCACACCAAACCCAAACAAAACTACAGGCTTATGTTAAAAAATAAATTATCAGGTATCGGCACGATTTTCGTGGTCGCAGCACACATTCTGGTCCAGCCCAGCATGATGGCAGAGGACAACTCCAGGCACGGGAGGCAGGTGTTCGCCATGGGCATACGTCTCGCCTATCCGGAATCTAATCCAGATGACAATAATGGACTCCTACACACACACACAGAGGATGGAATGAAAATCTCTGTCCTTGAGGACGGAACTTTTATTAATGAGGGTGAAGCTAAAGAGGTGGGCGCATGGCGTTATAAGGATGGACGGCTCAAGTTAACCATGGATGACAAACTTTTCATGGAGTTCAAGGTGGAGAATAATTTTAGTATAATTACCCCGTTGGACCTGCCAGAAGAGGGTGCCCTCACAGAACTAGCAGATAACTTGAAGGACGAAATAGAGACCGCCGAAGGCGCATTAAACAAACTGATCAAAGACTTGGCTGATGCTATTGACCAGGCTACTGCCGCAGAGCAAACGACACTAGAGGCTGTGGCGAAAGCTGATGCTGCTGAGGGTAAAGCTACTGCCGCAG
>CAZAIZ010000220.1:0-3680 GCA_964485275.1 uncultured Pedosphaera sp. | reverse complement strand
CCTCAGTAGACCACGGCACCGCACTGGATATCGCCGGTCAAGGCAAGGCCAACCCAAACAGCCTTTATGAAGCGGTTAATCTTGCACTCAAATTAATTTAAATACCCATGAAAAAAATCTACTTAACCCTACTGGCATTATTCATGTGCCCAGCAATGCAAGCGGCATATCAGGTGAAACCTCTCACCAAGGAGCAAGCGCGTGAGTATAAATTGGATACGGGTTTCTACAAGAAGGCAACCGAGGTGCAGGATATCCTGATTGTTACCTCGGGAAAAGTAGCAGACCTGGCCCACCACGAAACCGCCTATCAGTTTGATATGTTGATGCGCAACATCAAGCCACAGATCGCTGAAGCAATCCGTAAAAAACGTGTACTGTGCCTGCTCATTGGCCACAACGAATTCACCTCACAGTTGCCCCAATTTACCACCAATAAGAAAGGCGAGGAACTGGATTTCTACAACTGGCGCCAACGCGGTTTCCTCACCCGGATTGGTTCCCGTCCCACGGTGGTCTTTGCTGAGGAGGATGTCATGGAATATGAGGGAGGAATGAAACTGGAAAGCATCCTTATTCATGAATTTGGCCATGTCGTGCATGGAGCAGGGTTTGATGAATCATTACAAAAACGTTTAACCAAAACTTTTGAAAACGTCTCAAAAACCGGAATCTGGAATGATGGGCGTGCCGCCCAGCGTTATCGCCGGATCAAAAGTGATGACCCAGTGAGTTTGTTTGAATCACTCAAAAAATCTTTCCCGGGTGAAGATCCAAAACTTATCAGGAAATGCCTCAATGGTGGAGACATTCTGGTTAACGGACAAAAGACAACTGCGAATGTTAAGGTAAATAAAGACGATAAGGTTTTGATTGTCTTCGGGGGAGACAAACGCTGTTACGCTTCACGTAACCGTGCCGAGTACTGGGCTGAAATCTATCAATGCTGGTATAACACCAACCGAACAATGGATCATGATCATAATCACATCCACACCCGTGAACAGTTAATCCAATATGACCCCATGGGAGCCAAGCTGTGCGAGGATGTGCTGGGTAAGCCAGATTGGCTATTTGTCTCCCCTCGCTTACGCGCAGGGCAAGCTCATCTAAAAAACTATGATCCCAGCAAGGCGCCCAAGGTGGAGGATCTCCCCCATATCAAGAAGGCTGCCAACGATTACTACGACAAGTACTGGAAAGTGTTTTGGCAACGCCTCTACGACAAGCATGAGGTGCGCTCCCCCCATACCCGCAGCCTATTCAACGGCAAGGACCTGACGGGCTGGAAGGTGGACGTCCCTCACCTCGACGAACACCCCGAGGACAAGGTGCCCTTCGTGGCCCGCGACGGCATGCTGGTGAGCCTCGGTTCCCCCGGCGGCCACCTGGTGCACGACGAGGTGAACGGGAACTACCGCCTCGAGGTGGAATACCGCTTCGCGGGCAAGCCGGGCAACTGTGGGGTTCTGGTGCACTCCTCCAAGCCACGTGCCCTCTACAAGATGTTCCCGAAGTCGATCGAGGTACAAATGTACCACAAGAACGCGGGGGACTTCTGGTGTATCGTGGAGAACATCACCGTACCGAATATGGTGAAGCGCCGTGGGCCCGAGAAGAACTGGGGAATCACTGAGGGCAAGGCCCGGCGCATCCTTAACCTGACCGATGGGTCAGAGAAGAAACCCGGCGATTGGAACCGCATGGTGATCGAGTGCCTCAACGACCAGATCAAGGTATGGGTCAACGGCGACTTCGTAAACCACGGCTCCAAATGCACCGCGAGGAAGGGTAAGATCGCCATTCAGGCGGAGGGTTCGGAGGTGGAGTTCCGCAAGCTTGACCTCACCCCCATAAATGTCCTTACGGATTGAGGCACCAGTAGCTTCCATCCCACCGAGGAAGAACCGGCCCGGCTTGCATTACATTCTAATCTCCGAACAATTCCTCAAGTCGTGCACGCATGACGTTGCCGTCAACGGTTTCGCCGGTCCAATATTCAATACCGGTGATGCCCTGATTAACGAGCATCCCCAAGCCATCAATGACTGCACAGCCCTTGGCCTCCGCATCACGCACAAGCCGGGTACGGGGTGGGTTCGGGATCACATCAGCCACAACCATATTTTGCGTGAGTGAATCCAAGTCCAAAGCAATCTTTGCATCCGCATCAGCCAGACCAATACTGGTGGCGTTAACCACCACATCGACCCCTTCGCCAACCCTATAGTCACCATCCCATTTTTCGAACACTGCCTCAACAGGTGTCTTTTCCTTGAGGAGAGTTGTGAGTACATTGCCGCGATCTTCACTGCGGTTGACCACAGTGATGTGAGTTGCACCGGCCAGCGCGCATTCCACGCCAATGGCGCGTGCGGCGCCGCCAGCGCCGAATATTACCAGTTTTTTTCCGGCGGGATCAACGACCTCCTGCAGACTTTTCAAAAACCCTTTACCGTCGGTGTTTTCACCAATGTACTTACCCTCACGCCGTACGGCACAGTTTACCGCTCCAATGACGCTGGCTGATTCACCGAGGCCATCGAGGTGCTTAATCACTGCAACCTTGTGCGGGATGGAACAATTAAAACCTGCCCAGTTCATGGCGCGTGCACCCACCACAGCATCGGCAAGTTTTTCGGGTGGCACCTCGGTATTCAGATAACGGTAATGCAACCCATGATGGCGATAAGCGGCTTCAACCATTTCCACTGTGGGGTTTTCAGCAGCAGGCTGGGCAAAGGAGCCGGTGATATTGTGTAGAAAATTCAGTTCTTCAGACATGATATGCGGTAGGCAAATCAAAGCAAACCAGACGCCAAGGCAAAAGTAAAAAGGGATAGCTTGCGCTCACTGAATGGGTCGCTACAGTTGCGCGTCCTATTACACCCCTATGAAACAAATTCTTTTCTTTGGCATCATTGCATTGAGCACTTTCGCAACGAAGGCGGCGCAACTGGAACTCAATAAAGGCGACCATGTGGTACTGATCGGCAACACATTGGCCGAACGCATGCAGCACCACGGTTGGCTGGAAACCTACGTACAGGCCGCACTCCCCAAGCACGAACTGGTGTTCCGTAACCACGGATTTTCAGGTGACAAGGTCAATAGTCGACCCCGGAACCGTGGCTTCATCGCCCCGCATGATTATCTCAAAATTTCAAAGGCCGACGTTATTATCGCCTTCTGGGGCTACAATGAATCCTACGACAGTAACCCGGCTGCCTTTGCCCAGGAATTAATGAAGTGGATAGATGACACCAAGAAACAAAACTACAGCGGCAAGGGAGCTCCGCGAATTGTTCTCTGCTCCCCCATTGCCCACGAAAACCTGAATACTCCAAACTTACCAGATGGCAAGGCTAACAACGCCCGTCTCATGCAGTATGCCGGAGCCACCGAAGCGGCCGCCGCCGTCAGGAAAATTCCCTATGTTGATCTGTTTCATGCCTCCAAGATGCTTTACGCCAAAAACAAGGAACCCCTCACCATTAACGGCATCCACCCTAACAGTCTGGGCAACAAGCTTCTGGCACAGCACTTGGTTACCAAGCTTATGGAGCTCACGGTTTCGGGTGATACAAAAAAAATCGAAAGCATACGCTCGGCCGTTTTGGACAAAAACTGGCACTGGCACAACCGCTACCGTGCCACTGATGGGAACGATGTTTGGGGAG
>CAZAIZ010000219.1:0-3691 GCA_964485275.1 uncultured Pedosphaera sp. | reverse complement strand
TTGCCAGTTATGAATTGGCCAGCCGAATGCAGACTGCCGCGCCAGAATTAATTGACCTCTCCAGGGAGAAAAAATCCACCCTTGAGGCCTACGGAGTGAATCGTCCAGAGCCCAAAAACATCGGCGGACGAGGCAAGCAAGGCAGCACCTATCAGGATTTTGCCCGCAACTGCCTATTGGCGCGGCGCATGGTTGAACGCGGTGTGCGTTACATCAACATTGTCTACGCCTCTTGGGATCATCACAGCAAATTGGACGGGGAATTGAAATACAACTCCAGTGTGGTCGATCAACCCATCGCCGCGCTTATACGCGACCTAAAAGAACGTGGTCTGCTTGACAGCACGCTTGTGCAATGGTCCTCAGAATTCGGCCGCACACCGCTGGGGGAGAACCGCGGCGGCAACAAGAATGCCACCGGCCGAGATCATCATCCATTCTGTTTCTCCATGGTCATGGCCGGCGGCGGCTTGAAGGGCGGCCAAGTATATGGCAAAACCGACGAGATCGGCTGGAGCATCGCTGAAAATCCCGTACATCCCAATGATCTTCAAGCTACCCTACTCCATTGCTTTGGCTTAAACCACAAGAAGCTAACTTACCGTTTTCAGGGCCGCGACTTCCGGCTCACGGATGTTGCCGGCCGCGTGATGAAAGACTGGCTCGCCTAATGGAAATTTTCCTCAATGGAGAATTCATCCCGGAAGAAGACGCCAAGGTCTCCATATTTGACCGTGGCTTCCTTTATGGAGATGGCGTCTTTGAAACGCTCCGTGTTTACAACGGTAAACCGTTCCTTCTCGACCGCCACCTAGGGCGATTGGCCCACAGTCTGGATAGTCTTCACATTGGAGATCCCTATGTTTTTGACCAATGGTATAATTATGTTATGGAGCTGATAACGCGTAATAACTCCCATGAAAGCATCTTACGAATACACGTTAGTCGAGGTGTAGGGAAAAGAGGTTATACCAGTAGTGGAAATTATTCCCCTACAGCTATCATTTCACTCCATGACGCTCCCTCTCCCAATCTTAACGACACACCTCTGGACCTGATTAGAGCAACAGGTATTCTCGCCGATCACGACCCACTCTCAACTCTGAAAACTTCTAATAAACTAGTTAATATTATGGCCATGCGAGAAGCCGAACGCGCCGAAGTCCATGATGCCGTACTGCTGAACGGAAAGGGTTTTGCCACCGAAACATCCTCTAGTAATTTGTTTGTTTTTCTCGGCCCAAAATTATACACCCCCCCGCCCAGCAGCGGTTGCCTTAGTGGTATAACCAGAGCTTACATTCTGGAATTAGCCGTGGAACTTGGGATTGAGACAACCCAGGAAGATTTAGAATACGAACGGCTCAAGTCGTGCGGAGGAATATTTCTCACCAACAGTGTGAGAGAAATCCAACCAGTCAAATCCTTGGACGGCGAGCCCATTCAACAAAACAATCTCACTAGCAAACTCCAACAGACCTATCGCCAGAAGGTGCTTGAAGCCACGAGCTGACAATGTGTATCCCAGCCGAAATCTCAAATCTTTTTAATTCAACCTCGTTACCTTGTTTGGGCCCTGAAACCCGAGAAACATCCCTCAGCGTAGAACAATGCGAGGCAAAAACCACCGAAGCACTCCAAAACGCTAATGCCAATGCGTCCTCAGCGAAATTAATCCTTAGCGCGGCGCTGCTGTGGCATGATCACTTAGAGGAGTCCCACACAATCTCTCAGTCAATCCACAGTCCGGACGGCAGCTACCTGCATGGAATAATGCACCGACGTGAACCTGATTATCCCAATGCCAAATATTGGTTTCATAAAACCGGCAACCACCCAGTCTATATTCAACTCACTGAACGAGTTCAAACCCTCTTGGCTAACTCAACGGTTTCGGTATTGACCCAAGGCAAATGGGATCCCTTTGCCATGGTTGATGCAGCCAGCCAGGCCAAGCGTGGGACAAGTGAATACGAATTACTGCAAAAGGTGCAGCAAACCGAGTTTCAGATTCTGCTTGAACGATTCTGTAGTTAATTAACTCGACGGCATAAAGCTTCAACCAAACCAGGAACAGTGTGTGGATGGGCCTCTAAATCAGGCTCTATTTCCAGTTTCTTTAATGCTTTTGTGGTTTCTGGGCCAATACTAGCTACCCTTAAACCATGTTGATTAACAACTTTATGGAGTCCAAATCTAGCATCAAAATTTTTGGCCGTGGAACTACTGGTGAATGTGATCCAATCAGCTCCATTCTGATTTAAAAGGGCAACTGCCCCATCACGATCTTCTGTTTCAGGTACTGTTCTGTACACTGGAACATCATCCACGATCGCTCCAATTTCCTCCAAAGCACGAGGCAATTCAGGACAAGCAACCTGGGCACGAAACAAGGCAATGTTTTCGTTCTCAACACTGAATTGATCACTCTCCTGAAAAGCCCGTGCAACACCTTCGGCGGTGTACTCATTAGGTAACAAATCAACTTTAAGGTGTATCGCCTTCAGTCTGGCCGCCGTGGCTGGCCCAACTGCAGCTATTCGGCATCCCCCCAGGTCCCGAAGATCATCAAAGCCCTTGAAGAAGTATCTAAAAAAATAATCAACCCCATTTACACTGGTAAAAACCAACCACTGGTAAGAACCCAAACCCAAAAGTGCATCCTTTAAAGGACCCTTGTCATCGGGTTCAACGATTCGAATCGTCGGGATTTCCAAAACCTCGGCACCCTCTTCAGTAAGTCGGGCAATTAAATTTTTAGCCTGTGCCGAAGCCCTTGTCACAATTACCCGTTGACCAAAAAGGGGACGCCCTTCAAACCAGTTAAGATTCTTGCGGAGGCTAACAACGCTCCCGAATATAATGACGGCGGGGGAATCAAACCCTTCCTGTTCTGCTATATCCGCGATATCGACAAGCGTGCCAGTAAGCGTCTGCTGTTGATTGGTGGTACCCCATCGAATCAGGGCAGCGGGAGTGTCGCCGGGCAAGCCGTTTTCCCTGAGGCGTTCGGTAATAGGCCTCAACTGCTCTATTCCCATAAGGATAATCTTGGTCCCCGACTCCCGCGCGACCTGCTCCCAATCAATGGTACTATCTGGTTTATCAGACTGCTTATGTCCGGTAAGAACGGTGATGCTGGAACAGTGTTCCCGATGAGTCACGGGAATTCCTGCATATGCAGGAACCGCACTGATTGAGGTGACTCCTGGTACAACTTCGAAAGGGACACCTGACAAAGCCAGGCTTTCGGCCTCCTCACCGCCCCGCCCGAAAAGGTAAGGATCTCCACCTTTAAGGCGAACAACCACCTTGCCGTCCTTGGCATGGTCGACTAATATTCCATTTAATTCCTCTTGTGGTATTGCATGAAGTTTGGACCTTTTTCCCGCAAAAATAATCTCAGCATGCTCCGGAGAAATACCAAGCAAAGCAGGGTTCACAAGTGCATCACAAACAATAACATCTGCTGAAGCGATTAATTCTGCTCCGCGACACGTCAAAAGACCAGGGTCACCTGGCCCCGCCCCTACCAAATATACCTTTCCTGTCGTACCCATAGACCACCTCTTTAAAACACTCGCACTACTGGTCTGCAAATAAAAAAACCGGAGCTCGAAACAGCTCCGGTTATATAAAAACTGGCGGCAACCTACTCTCGCGAAAGCTATACAATCGCTACCATCGGCAA
>CAZAIZ010000218.1:0-3695 GCA_964485275.1 uncultured Pedosphaera sp. | reverse complement strand
TTTGACTCATCCTCTGAGTTGCTGGTTTTAGTTAACTTGGATACGGACAATTGCCGCCAGCACCCGTTCGAAGGTGAAGAATTTTATGACCTTGTATCAAATCAGAAAGTTAAATTGGATGGTGGTGCTGTTGCTCTGGATGCCTCTCAGGTTATGTGTCTTTCAATAAGAGGGGGCATGGATTCAGTGGATTTAACCTACCAAAATAGAAGGGCACAGGCTGCATGGGCGTTTCAATGTCTGGCTTATCGGTTTGAACCTGAAGAAATCAGCGTGATAGACTGGGAAGAGTTGGCCGGAATTGTTGCCCGTGATCCTGAAAGTTTCCTTTCTAGCATCCAGTATGCCGAAACCGTGGCAGGCCTATTGGAGTCAATCTGTTCGGGTTCAGATAAAGATGAATATCCGATGGTTAGTATTTGGAGGCCAAGCGATGTCTCACGGGTTTTCCCGCTCCCTGAAGGGCACTGGTTGTTGGTTGTTGATTCCAATCCTTTCCGGGTGAGCGTGGGTGATCGCCATGCTGAATCTGTGCAAACCGATGAAGGGCATGTGGCAGCATTTTGCCCGGATGGTGCCATTAATGATTACCCCATTACTTTACGTCCTTTGGATGGCAATGAAGCTCTCTGCGAAGGCATCATAAAAATACTGCCGGAATCATTCCAGGAAGAGGTCGTTGAGGTTGATTTATTACGCACCGAATCTTCAGTGTACGGGCGTTCATTTGTGCTGTTGACCAATGGTAGAGGGGGAATGGCAAGGATGACTGTTGATTTAGGCAGGATTGAATCCAAGTACGATTGCCTGCTTGCGGCAAACCTCCACGAGAATTCTCCGGTGGATCGACACATATTCGCCAAAAGGTTGAGGGCGTGGGCAGTGGCAGATGGACTTATTAGCCCTTTAAATATTGATAATTTGCTCGATTTTAAGCCCGGTCCTCCAGCCTGCTGGAGATTCTTGGTAAGTGCAGGTGATAGTCGAGCTGTGGAGATCGAATTAACTGCACAAATGATCGAAGGAGAGAATACGACCCAGCTTTTCTTTTCGCGCCCCGATGTGAAGCCAGTCAAAGGGAGAGCCCTTGAGGAAGATAGGGCTTTCACTCTCAGCGTGAGGGTGGATATCGAAGATCGTAACTTTCATTCTGAGACACAGCTAGATGATGGCGCTTGCCGATATTTTGAAGATCACCTGTCGTATGATATGTGTGGTTTTGTGTTTAAGGCCGATGAAAACCGGCAGCTTAGTGTTGTGTCTGATGGAGCAATTTTCCATTCAGAAATTGAATGGTGCCGGGATATTCCTCATCCACTGGAGAACAGTCGCGGTCAAAAACAGGAAGGGGATGCCTGCAGTCCAGGTTGGTTTGAAGTTTCACTTACACCAGGGGGTGCAGCATCCATTCATGTTTCAGCCGAGTCTGGTTCGGTGAGGTCGGTTCCGCCTGCCTCCTTGTCTTCGGGTCGGGATTACAGCAGTTCCCTTAAACAAGCGCTTCACCAGTTTTTAGTTCGCCGAGGGAGCGGAAAGACTGTGATCGCCGGGTACCCTTGGTTTTTGGATTGGGGTCGGGACACATTTATTGCCGCCAGAGGGTTATTATCGGCCGGTTGGAGAGAAGAGGTGATTGATATTGTTCGTACTTTTGCCCGCCTTGAACGAGGCGGCACGCTTCCTAATTCGTTGAATGGAGAGAATGATTCCAACAGAGAAACCTCTGATGCGCCCTTGTGGTTTAGTCTTGTCTCTGAGGAACTGGGAGAAGAATGCCGTGCCATGAAAGTTCAGGGAGAAAGAACTTTGGCAGATGTCCTTGTTTCAATAGGTCAAGGGTATCGCGATGGGGCGGGAAACGGGGTGAGAATGGACCCAGAGAGTGCGCTCATTTGGAGTCCTGCACATTACACTTGGATGGACACCAATTACCCGGCAGGAACTCCTCGTGAAGGTTATCCTGTGGAAATACAGGCCCTTTGGATAAGGCTTTTAAATCAGCTGGAACGCCTTGACCCCAATAATGGCTGGCATGAATTATCCATACAGGCGACCGCCTCATTGCGTCAATTATACGGGGGTAATGAATCCATCTGGCTGGTTGATAATTTACAGGCAGAGTCTGGTGTTTCTGCGCTTAATGCAGTTAAAGATACTTCGCTTCGGCCTAATGGACTTATTGCCGTTTCCTTGGGTGTGGTTGATGGCATTTTAGCCAGGAAGACAGTGCTGGCCGCTAAAAACCATTTAATTATCCCTGGAGCAATCCGTACACTTGCCCCATTGGAGGTTGAATTGCCGCTGGAAATTCGTGACCCCGAAGGGGGGCTTTTGAATGATCCACTTAGGCCCTATTGGGGGACCTATCAGGGAGAAGAGGACACGCGTCGTAAGCCTGCTTATCATAATGGAACCGCATGGGGATGGCCTTTCCCTGTTTTTTGTGAGGCCCTGGTAAAGGCTTGGGGGGGGGCCTCAGCGAGCGTCGGGGCGGCGAGGAGTTATTTGTTATCAACCCAACCCCTCTTGAATGAAGGCTGTTTGGGGCAACTGCCTGAGATCATTGATGGAGATGCCCCGCATATTAATCGCGGCTGCGACGCGCAGGCTTGGAGTGTGAGTGAAGCGCTGAGAGTATGGAATTATTTAAATGAATATGAGCAAAGTAACGAAACAGAAATTTGAAATAATCTTGTCGGATTATTTCACCGAAACACTGTCTGCTCATCCGCTCTGGGCGAACTCTCTTGGGATGAGGCAAGGCGAGGGAAAGCTGGGGGAAACTGGGGTCCGTTTTGTGAGGCGGGACGAAAAGCGCCGTCAGAAGGCTTTGCTGGAATTGGATAAGATTGCCGCTCATCAACTAAGTTCAGATCAACAATTAGACCGATTGGCTTGGCGCTCAATGCTCTTGGCCGAGTGTGAGGATTTCAAAAGAGGGGTTCACACCATGGACCCATCGGCAGTGGATGATCTGTTTGAGATTCTACTCCATGAATTACAGAGGGGGGAGGATGAGCCGGTTCGTGCAAAACGGAATATCAGGTTACTTCTGAGAGATGCCCCGCAATACCTGAAGCAGTCATCCAAAATGATTGACTGCCCTGAAAAGGTGTGGCGAAAGATAATGCAGCAGACTGTATCGGGTGCAGGAGCTCTCTTTGATGCAGTAGAAGTCTTTATGGGAGCAGAAGGGATCAAGCTTACAAAGCCGGTCAGGAGAGCTGTAAAGCAATATGAATCTGATATTATGGCCAAGAAGTTAGCCCCGAAGAATTCTTTTGCGTTGGGGGCTGAAGGCTTGCAGAGGCGCGTGCATGATGAATTGGGACTGGATTATTCACTCGGTCAGATTGAAGCCATTGCTTTAAGCGAAGCTGACAGGGTTGGGGGGATGCTGGGATCGTTGTGCGGGAAATATGGTAAGGGAAAGCCAGCTGAGGCCGTTATCGAAAAAGCTCGTTCCAAATGGAATCCTCCTAGTGAATTACTTGAGTACTATCAGGATGAAACCGATCGTGTTGCTCGAGTTTTTAAGGCAGCTAAAGCCGTTGGGTTTCCTGAAGGTGATGAATTGCAGGTTAGATTGGTACCTGAATTCATGAGGCATCTATATCCAACAGCAGCCTACTGCTCTCCTGGGCCATTTGAAAAAAGACAGAGGGGGATATTCTGGGTTAACGATCTAAGTTTAT
>CAZAIZ010000217.1:0-3706 GCA_964485275.1 uncultured Pedosphaera sp. | reverse complement strand
GCAACCGGGTGGAGACATATGGAGTTCTATGATTTTGTTGCTGATGCAGGCGGAATCTTGATCGGCCGAGGCGTCTTTCAGTTGATGCGCCAAAGAAACCAAACATCCATTGATTCGGGATAATCCGAAGACGCGTTTGTGAGGCTCAGAAACTGTAGATCAGGTTCCAGATGAGGGATTTATTTCTGTTTCTCGAACAGTACAGTGATTCGAGACGTTTGAATCATCTGCCCGCAGTGCCAAATCGCCAAACGAGATTGGATTCTAAGAAAGTAGCGTCCAAGTTGCCGCCGCTGGAGATGACCCTGCCAATGCCCGCTTGGATGGCAAAGTTTTCTGAAAGGTTGTATTCTAGGCCGATGCTCGGTTTGTAGAGTAAGCCGTCGCCACTGTCCACGCCACCTCCCCCCCCAGCACCTATGAGCATTTCGCCGTAGAGCTGACCCTTCTTCCAGGTCGGACCATATATTCCAGCTCCCCAGTGGCCTTCGGAATATCCCCCAGCTTTACCGGCATAGGCGCTCAATCCCTGTCCGGTGAGGTACCACCAGTCGCCTCCCATCCAGTCGATCTTTGCCCCCATTAATTCCATATCTCGGGAGCCGGAACTTGTACGTTGGGCATCCAAGTACCATTGATGGACAGGCCTTAGCCGCCATTTGGTCGTATTAATGAGTGACTCCTCTTCAAGGGGTCGGCCCAACCGATCCAGTGCATAGGATTCTGTGACATAGGCCAAATTGAAGCCTACGTAGGGGACATCAAAGTTTCCGTCTGGCGCAGTAAGATATCCTCCATCCAATATAAGGCTCAGCTGGGGGCTTAATCGGTATTCAAGCCCCACATTGGCCCGGGCAACAAATCCGCCGCCTGTATCTACTCCACCGCCTCCGGCTCCACCGAGTGAAATCCCGGGAACCAGTGCCAAACGATCATCGGACGTGAGAGGCATTCGGTAACCAAGTCCGCCCAAGAGTTCGGCGTAACCGGCAACTCCACCATTCATCGCTCCAGACGTTTCAAAATTCACGAACCACCGGTTATCAAGGAAATACGAGTAGTCTACACCGACTAACCCGATAGTATCATCAATACTCTTACCCGAAGTGGTTGTGCTGCCACTTGAAGGTTGATAGGCCCGAAAGCGTGCCGATATTTGGGAACGATGGCGACTGACATTATCCCAATCCGCGCCAAAATAATTTCGGGAAGTCATGGCTGGATCGTTCCAATCACGGCGGACGGAGGAAAACGGAAAATCCAAGTTCAACGCGATGGCACTACTTGAAATATCGCCGTTGGGGAAGTCGATGTACGAGTAATTCAGGCCCAAATTAAACTGGCCAAAATCATATTTCAGGCCGATGTGAGGCCGCAGCATTAACCCTCCTCCTTGCGCGGCAGATCCCCCTCCTCCGGCTCCGACATAGGCTCCTGCATCCAAGGACCAACGGTCAGTCAAGGGATATTCAGTTCCGAGGGTATATCCCCCAGTGAAAAATCCGCCACGTTGACCGGTGGCTGCGCCATAGGTGCTGAGCCCACCATAAAGCCAAGGCTTGAAACGTTCGTGAACCCCGAATCCATAAAGTCCCATACGTTCGTTGGGGTCGGGCATGTCGATTTCCTCGAACGAAAACCTGAACTGTCGTTCGTGCCACGAAGCACTAGCTTCTTCCTCTTGTTCGGCATAACCGACCGGATATTGAGTGAGATCGATTTGTGGCGAAGGAATTGACTTTTCCCTTGGGTTGAAGCTGGTTGGGGTTATCAAAGAGACTGGATGAGTTACATCACTCCGGGTAATAATCAGCGGGCTAGATATTTGATTCTTTTGCTCCGACTGATTAATGAATAACTGATTTTGGGTTTCATTATTCTGCGGCCCAAACTTCACGTTCTTGAACTCGCGATGTTTAAAATTATATTCTAGAAAGTTTGCTTCCCAAGTTTTCCCTCCCTGATGGATCTGTACGTTTCCTGCAGCAATTACCTGCCCGGTTGCATAATTGAGGTGGAGTTGACTGGCGATCAGGGATGTCTTCTTCTGGGTTTGATTTGGGCAGAAAAGAATCTGGATTCCACCTCGGCCTCGCACTTTTGCTGTTTTTGCATTGTGGTATAACGCGCCTTCACTCGTGAGAGTACTAATTGCCCAAAGAGTATCGTCTGAGGGATTTTCATAAGAGTGCTCCTTGACTGCCGCAGTGGGCTGCTTCCCCTCCGTGGTTGCTTGAATCGCCTTGCGGTTGGCATCTCGAAGTCCAGCGGGCTTCAAAGGAGTTTTTTCTGGCTCGCAGGATTCCTGCGGGGGGTTTTTCAGATTGGGCACCCAGTCCTCAAGGATGTGCTGGCCTTGCACCGTATTAAACGTACCTACAATTAGACAAAATGGCAAAAGTCCCCACCGCATCGTCAAGGTATGGAGCAGATCACGTTTCTTCCTATATATCAACTTTATTCACAAGTTATTGACTGATCGGTCGAACATAAGTTATGACACTAAATCTTAGTGCGAGCTTGGACAAATTAAATAATTCCGATGGAACTACTGGGTATTGGGGATTATGCATCATGATTTAGTCATCTGTGGAGGTTTGGCTGCGGGTGCCGCGTGGCTGGTCAGTTTTCTGCTCAGTCGCTTGGGGCAAACCTTGCAGTTCGGGTTAGATAATCATTTTGATGAAAAACCTCAACGATTTCATCATCATCAGGTGTGCCGGTTGGGAGGGATTGCTATTATGGCGGGGTTTGGTACGTATTTTTTGTTATCGCTACCTTTAGGTTCTTTAGGAACTGCCGATCCAGAACCTTTTCCCATATGGATCATTTTTGTTGCGTTGCCCGTTTTTGCTTATGGCATAATTGAGGATTGTTGGGGGAATCTATCTGCACGGAAGCGATTGATAGCCGCTACTATGAGTGCTCTTTGTGCGGGCGTCCTATTAAATGCTGTGCTTCCCATTCCTGGGATCAGTGCCGATGGCTTGGGAGTTCTCTGCTGGCTATTCACTTGTTTTTGCGTGGTAGGGGTAACCAATGCAATGAATATTATTGATGGCCTCAATGGATTGGCTTCAGGGGTTTCTGTTATTGTTATGACTGCTCTAGGATGGATTGCCTACGGCTTGGGTGATCTTCTTTTGGCGCAACTTTGTATAGGCGTTATTGCTTCTACTTTGGGCTTTATGCTGGTGAACTTCCCTTTCGGGAAAATTTTTTTGGGAGATGGAGGAGCTTATCTATTAGGTTTTTTGATTGCTGAATGCTCTATTTTGTTACTCGTAAGGCACCCGGAGGTGACTTGGTTTTTCCCATTGGCGTTGGCCATCTATCCTGTGACGGAAACACTTTTCTCGATGTACAGGAAAGTTTTCTTGCGTGGTAACAGTGCGATGAGACCGGACAGGGTGCATTTTCATATGTTAATTCATCAGCGATTGAACCGCTGGGCCTGGGGGAGGGTGAAGGCTTCTGCGTTAAGAAACTCCCTCAGTACAACCTTTTTCTGGGTATGGCAGGGAATATCCACACTAGTGGTGGTTTTGATTTGGGATCAAAAGAGTCTGTTAATGGCCTATTGCGTATTTTCAGTCGTCTTATATCTGGGTATGTACCGGATGTTGGTGCGGTTTAATGCTCCAAAATGGATGCGGATAATTTCCCCCTCATTGGCTACTCAGCAGGAATTTGACCTTTCCGGACC
>CAZAIZ010000216.1:0-3734 GCA_964485275.1 uncultured Pedosphaera sp. | reverse complement strand
ATGCCTGGACGCGGATGCCGAAATTCGATCTCTCAAAAAAGGAGGCTGTAAATATCGCCCAATGGTTGAGGAATGAAGCCAGGCCGCATCAGGAACCACTGGTAAAGATTGCCGCTGAATCCGTTGTTCGAGGCAAACATCTGGCCACTACGCTTGGTTGCCTAAACTGCCACAGTAACGGGGAGAAAAATCAATTTACGACTCTGGATTTGGATGCGGTGAGGGCGGATAAACTGATGGGGGGCTGTTTATCTGAGGAAGTCGGAGGCAAGATGCCTCACTTTGAATTCTCCGCCAATCAACTTGGGGCAATGCGTGCCTTTTTGGCCACTGACAGGAAGTCTTTGCACCGCCATGAGTCGGCGGAATTTGCCCGGCGGCAGATAAGGGTTCTCAACTGTAATGCCTGCCACGGCGAACTCGAAGGATTCACAAAACTTGACAACATTGGGTTAAAGCTGAAACCCGAATGGTTGGAAAAACTTTTTTCCGGGTCACTTGATCAAAAGCCCCGACCTTGGTTGAAACACCGCATGCCCGCTTTTCCCGCGCGAGCCAGGGGATTGGCACATGGTTTGGCGCTGAGTCATGGCTATCCAGCTGTTACACCAGCTGAAAAGGGTCCGGTGGATGCAGGCATGGCAAAAATTGGTCGCGATTTGGTGGGTGTTGATGGTGGGTTTTCCTGTGTGGCCTGTCACGGTGTGAAGAATCGTCCGCCCCTGCAGGTTTTCGAGGCGCAGGGGGTGAACTTTGCCCGGGTGAATGAACGGATGCGACCAGAATACCTGATGCGCTGGATGCTCGATCCCTTGCGTGTCGATTCACAGACCCGAATGCCTGATTATTTTGATGAGAATGCGCGTAGTGTGCTCGTTGATGTACTGGAAGGGGACGCCAAGAAACAGATTGAAGCCATTGGTCAATATTTAAGGCAAGGCAAAGCCATGAAAATACCCGTAATGCAATAAGGTTTGGCGGGCAAAGAATTTAAAATGAAAAATAATAAAACACTTCAACTAGTGGCCCTGTTGGGCGTATTGACGATTTCGGCACAGGCTGAAGGAAAATGGACTGTTCTTTTTGATGGAAAAAAGGTCACCGGGTTGCGCGGGTATGGCCAGAAGGTCTTTCCGGAAAAAAGCTGGAAAGTGGAGAAAGGAACCCTCAAGACCATTACCCGCGGTCAGGGTGGGCAGCCTCGTGATTTGGTCACCGTTGGCAGTTTTACCGATTTTGAATTCGAATGTGAATGGAAAGTATCGCCCCGGGGCAACAGTGGCATCATGTACCGCGTGAAGGAAACCAATCGTCCTGCATACTTTACCGGTCCGGAAATGCAGGTGTTGGATGATGAACGTCACCCGGACGGAAAGGCAAACTTTCCGTTGCGCACCGCCGGCTCGCTCTACGACATGATTGGCAAGGGGATGAAAGACAAGAAATACAATAAGGCAGGCCAGTGGAACAAAGTGCGCATTGTATGCAAGAACAACAATGTGGAACATTGGTTGAATGGAGAAAAGCTGCTTGCTTATAAGTGGGGCAGTGATGAGGTCGCCGCCATGATCAAAAAGAGCAAGTTCAAGAGCTGGAAAGGATTTATGCAGGAGCCCAAAGGGCATATCGCTATTCAGCACCACGGAGAGGAAGTGTGGTATCGAAACATTCGTGTTCGAGGTAAGTAGTCTCTTGCGCGAAGCCGAACGTGGATTTACAAATGTCGCATGAAATTCATGCGACATTTTTTTGTATTTTTGGGTCTCCTATCTTTTGGGCTTAAAGCAGGTGAGCTCAATTCCTTGACCAATGCTGAAGAGAAAGCCGGCTGGCAGCTGCTTTTTGATGGCAAGGATTTGAACGCCCACTGGCGCAACATCGGCCAAAAGGCGGTCACCGGAAAGGGATGGGTCATTGAGAAGGGTATTCTGGTTAAGCAGGAAGGGAAAGCGGCGGGCAATCTACTCACCCGACGAACCTGGACTGATTATGAATTCACCTGGGAATGGAAGATAGGCCCCAAGGGTAATAACGGGGTGAAATACATGGTGCTGGAGAAGCGCGGCGCCATTGGTCACGAGTACCAGATGATTGATGATCGTCACTGGCAGCAGAAGCCGATGAGCCAGACCGGGACCTTTTATGTTGTGTTGCCGCGGGAGGTGAAATTGGCCGAGCCGGTGCGCATCGATAAATGGAACCAGTCGCGCATCAAGGTGCAGGGGAAAAAGGTGGAGCATTGGCTTAATGGGCAAAAAATTCTGACCTACTCGCTAGGCAGCGATCGGGTGCTGGAGGGTGTGGCCAAGAGCAAGTTCAAGAAGTTTCCGGGATTTGGCAAGAAGGTGACGGGGCATATTCTACTTACTGAT
Organism: uncultured Pedosphaera sp.; assembly: GCA_964485275.1. Taxonomy (GTDB): domain Bacteria; phylum Verrucomicrobiota; class Verrucomicrobiia; order Limisphaerales; family UBA1100; genus UBA1100. The sequence continues at coordinate 1,362 of CAZAIZ010000216.1, read as the reverse complement.
CACAAGGACCGGTGTGAATTTCGTAACCTGAAAATTCGAGAAATCAAATGAAGTCGGTTTTTGTCTTCCTCTTTTTGGGAGTTTCCATAATCGCGGCACCCAAGAAATTGCTGGTGCTTGGGCAAAAGCCTGACGGGCATCCGCCCGGCACCCATGAATACATGCCCGGAGCCCGGATCGTGAAGGCGCTACTTGCTGGACGTGGTGATGTGGAGGTAACTATTACGCAGGCTGATGAGCCTTGGGTCGACGGGCCGAAACTAATCGCCGAGGCAGATGGAATTGTGATGTTCCTCAATGAAGGTGGCCGTTTTGTTCAGGAAAACCCCAAGCGGAAGAAAGCATTTCAAGCCTTCGCCAAGCGCGGGGGAGGGCTGGTGGTGTACCATTGGGGGATGGGAGCGAAGGACGCGAAATTGATAGAGCCTTTCCTTAAACTCTTTGGCGGTTGCCACGGAGGGCCGGACCGTAAATATACAGTAGTGAAGGAGGCACAGTTTCAAGTTGCTGCACCGAAGCATCCGGTGATGGCCGGTATTAAATCCTTTGAGCTGCCCTTTGAGGAATTCTATTACAAGCTCAAGGTGCCCAAGGCACCGCAGAACTGGACGGCTCTGGTAAAGGTGCCCATTGAAGGGAATGGGGAGACTGTTGGCTGGGCGTGGGAGCGGCCTGATGGAGGGCGTTCAGTAGGCTACAGTGGTTTGCATTTTCATGTGAACTGGAGGCACGAACAATACCAGCGACTGATTGCCCAAGCGGTGCTTTGGACATTAAGAAGGCCCGTCCCCAGCGGGGGGATCAATTTGAGGCTGGATTCGAAAGTGATCGAGTTACCCGGGCGTTAATTCACTATCTTGCCAATACAGTAGAGGTGCTTGTGACCTCGAATGAACAGCTGGCCCTGACTGATCGCGGGGCTACTGGAGACCAGTTCCTTAAGATCGTTCTTGGCGACCACTTCAAATTTTGGACCGGGTTTAATGACGCTGGTGATACCGCGGTCGGAGACAAAGTAGGCCAGTCCATTGGCAGTGATGGCTGAAGCGCTATGCCCTCCGCCCAGGCGTTCCATCCAGAGGCGCGTGCCATCCCCGGCCTTGAAACAGCTGGCAATGCCGTTATCGGCAACAATGACAAAATACGGCCCCACCACAACGGGTGAAGGGACGTAGGAGGCGCCCTTTTTCACCCGCCAGGCGATATGGGTTTTGGTGATATTACCGCGGCCTTCAGGGCGGATGGCCAGGATGTGGCGCTCAGGGAAACCGCCGGTCACGAAGGCGTATTTGCCGTTGTAGACCATTGACGCCACAAACTGCTCGGTGGGTCCGTCAATAATCCAGTGACGTTTGCCATTAG
>CAZAIZ010000215.1:0-3793 GCA_964485275.1 uncultured Pedosphaera sp. | reverse complement strand
GAGGAAGAGAGAGGAAAACAAAGAGCTGAAGGCAGAGATACAGAAAATGAAGCAGGAACTTCATATACTTAGAGAAGCGCATTTTGATGCCATCATCCGGGAAGCCATAAGAAAATCAAAAGAGGGCCTTCAGCTGACTGAAGAAGAACGCGAAAGATTGTTTTGGGAAGGGATGAAACAGTTGGGTATAGAAAAAGAGGACAACGGAACGAATATCCCTTCCGAAATACCTCCTCCACGGTAAGCGCGCTGAAACGATCAAGCCGCCAGAAGTAATGATAGACAGGCCAGTCGATTCTATAATCTTGGATTTTCACATAGCTTATCACCGCTAGATCACCACAATCCCATAAGCCAATGCAACCGCTTCTTGTGATCCTCGATCTTGACGAGACGCTTTTCCATGCGTCTGAGGCTCCCTTGGATCGACCTGCTGACTTCGAGGTATGCGAAAAATACCATGTGTATCTTCGCCCCGGATTGGCTGAATTTCTGGGGGGGCTTTTCTCCCGGTTTAAAGTTGCAATATGGACCGCCTCCACCGAGGACTATGCCAGCCCAATCGTTGATTACATCCTGCCCGTTGGAGCACAGGTCGAGTTTTTTTGGTGCCGCGATCGCTGCACCATGAGACGTGATTTGGAAAATCATGAGGAGTATTGGGCAAAAAACCTGGGGAAAATTAGGCGCAAGTATCCCCTCGATCGGGTTTTATTTGTTGACGATACCCCAAAAAGTCTGGAGCGACAGTATGGGAATCTTGTCGCCATTAGCCCTTTTGAGGGAGACTTGGCAGATGATGAGTTAAAGCCACTCCTCGACTATCTTTGCACCTTTGAAAACTGTACAAATGTGCGAAAAGTTGAGAAACGAGATTGGTGCAAACGCGTCGCTTGAGCAGAGTCAAAAAACCAATGCCAACAGATATGACTGGAGATAATCCAATAGCTTCCCCTGAATCTATTATCTACTGCGATATGGATGGGGTGTTGGTCGACTTTTCTTCAGGGGCATTGGAACTATGTTGCCAGATATTGGATGAACCGAGCCGGGCGGAGCGTTACCTTGATTCAAAAACGATCCGAAAGGTAAAAAAGAAGATTCGGGAAACACAAGGATCTAGTTGGCGCCCGAAAACAAGTAGCGATCTGGATATGCCTCTCGTTAAGAAAATGTATTTTGCGGCCATCGGCTTTGCCCCCGGAGAATTTTTTACCGGCTTGAGACCATTGGATGATGGGGTGGGAATGCTGTGGCCACACGTCAACAATTCGAATCATGCGGTTAAATTGTTGACGGCTGGAATTCCCGTTCGCCGGGCTAAAAAGGATTTGGGAGATATCATGACCGCGGAAGAAGGGAAGAAACAATGGGCTGATAAGTGGCTAAACCCTCCTCCATCCGAGGTCATTATAACTCCGGCCAGATTTAAACAGGACTGTGCTAAATCAGGAATGATTCCGCATATTCTGGTTGATGACAGGGTTGAAACCATCAGGGAGTGGAATGCACATGGAGGTATAGGCATACTTCATATTACAGGCGACTCTGCCGGGACGATACAGAAGTTTAAGCAATCAGGGGTAATGGGATATAATCAGCCCACCTCCCAAACTTAGGTGAACAATTAACTACTATGGCCAAGGTACGGGAACAACCTGAAGACCGGGATCGGATCGTCCGGGCGCGCAAGACATGCCTGCGCCTGCGTGGCCGTGTTTACGCCGGCAGCACCGGCGTTTATGTGGTTACCGGCAAACCTGATTTCAGTCGGCTGCTCGATTGTTTGACTGATCATTCGGACTACAAGGGATGGACGCCTAGCACACTTGGCTTTTCCTCGGGCCAGATACAAAAAATCTCCAAGACTTACCTGACTGAAGCAGGTCGCGCCCTGAACAAGTGGCAGAAAGTCCTGGAGGACAAGGATGCCCGCAAGGCCCGCACGAAAGCCAATGCCAGGGAAATCAAGGATTGGAGAAAGGAGACAATCGAGACATCCAAGAGGTTGAAGCTGCTGCATGGACTCTTGAAGGAATCAGCCGCCAAGCAGGGGAAGTCTGCTTCCTATCTGACCGAAGATATGGCCCGGGTGGATATCAAGGGCATATACGACCAATTGCTTCCCGGCAAAGGGCTCGCCAAAAAAGTGCAGCAGTGTGTCCATGCCGCAGAATGGCTTCCCGAGAGACTGCGCTGGAGTGGGGCCATGGCTTTTTGGGTTGGCGGTCCCAAGGCCCTGGAACGATTTGCCCGGTTCATTGAGCCGTGCCTGCACCGGTCGTTGCGAGATGTTTGGGCTGGAATAATCGGCCTGGATGCTGACAGGAAAGAATTACTGAGAGTAGCCGCTCATAATAATGACGGCCACTGGGAAAAGGCGCTTAAATATTTTTTTGGTGGCGCAGCTGCATTGTGTGCCCATGACGGATCTATTTTAGGGATGCCCAGATGTCTATTTAGGTCAACTCAAAGTGCCAGGCCGTCAGCAGTTATCTTCGAAGAGGATTATTTTAAATACGATGTGCACCATTATGGATGGATTCGGTGCGATTTGCCGCCCGGTGCTTATGGTTATACATATGTTAGCGAGGAAGACGGTTACAGGTGGCGATCAGATGAGTATGGTGGTGAATATTGTCTTCACGATAGATCCATAGCCAATCTGGATTATCAGGATGATTCAGGCGACTACGTGTCAAAGGGCTATTATTATAATGGTGAAGAGTCCGCCCTGATAAACCTCGCTGAAGAATCAACCCAAAAGGGTTATGACAAGCTGTTGGACTTCCTGAGCCAGCAGAATGCTGCCCCGGGTTCAAATCTCTTTTCAAGCATCCGAAAGTTGTTGAATTCTGGCGAAACTGCAGAGGATGTGGATTGGCTATTGCAACGAGATGTTACGGATTCCTTTGGTGAAAAAGGTCTTTCAGCAAAGCCATTACGACTACTAATCGCAAGGCTGGAATCTTTGGGAGGGACCTGCTCTGAGGATGATGTTTCTTCCGTTCTGAAATCTATTGTGAAGGTTGGCAACACCGCATTTGCCTCCGCGTTCTTGGAATGGACCAAGGCTCTGGCTGCCAAGCCCAACCCCCAGCTGGCGCAAGGCACTTGGAATACTTTTGTTGAAGCCCTGGTATTGAGCTTAGTGGGTCCCCGATCCGGGGATCGGCTCAGGAGATGGACGATAAAGCCAAGAAAATTATCCATGCCGGGCATTGAGGATCTTGAGCTCTCTACCGAGGTAAAGCGCTCGCTTACCCGTCTGGGTTATTACCAGAAACTGGCTGGGCAAGAGCCGGGCCTTACCAAGTCCATCCGCAAACTCCTGACGCGCACCCCAAAACCAAACAAAGCCAAGGCTGCTGAGGAGAAACTGCTTCGGCAAATTCAGGAAGTTTGTGCGCGCGTTGCCTTGGATGGCCTCAAGGACATGGTGAAGGAAGAGCTGGCAAATTTACTGGGTAATCTCAGCAAGCGCTCCTCCACGTTTCAACCATCCCTCAACCAGACCCTTGGAATTGTCGATTGGGTTCAATCCCTCGACAAGGCTCACCGGGAAAAGCTGGATGAACTTTTGGCAGCATGGGCTGAAGCCGGGCCGGGATACCGGGCGCTACTCACCGGCAATGCCAAGTGGATGGATTGGGCCAAGACCAAGGGCATCAAGGTGGAAGAATGGCTGGCACCCAAGCCGGCGATCAGGAAGAGAAAAGGAATCGCCTACCATGTGGGGGTGGCCCTGGACCCATTCCGGGTGTTCCTTATGGGCAACTACTTTGGCACCTGT
>CAZAIZ010000214.1:0-3802 GCA_964485275.1 uncultured Pedosphaera sp. | reverse complement strand
GGGTATTGCACCACGTTTGGTCGAAGCAGAAGACCAATGAACCTGCATATGTGAATATTGCGCCGACCAGTTTGCATGCCATTCCTTATAACGTACCTCTATGTCAACCCATTGCCCTGCTTTCATCGGAATAGGTTTTGAAACAACCGTAACCCAACAAGGGACACCTCCAAGGGCTCCTCTATGTAAAATCAGTTGGCCATCTAGGAATATCCAAATCTCATTATCCACATTCGCATGAAATGTGTAGTCCTCCGAATATTGCACCTGAATCTGGCCTTGCCACTTTGCTGTTTTCAACGGTCTGGGCGTATTAGGGCCTGATCCAGGAAGAGGCACATTGTAGGGAGTTACCGGGTGGAATTGAGGCGTGGGTGAGTCCCTTAAAGCATCTCTGTTGTTTTGCCCCCAAGGCAGATCAAGTGTGTTATCGATGCGTTGTGCAGAGATCCCATCCCAGTTCCGCCCAGTGTAGTAGGTAGCCAACAGTCCATGTATTCCTCCTTGATGCCCGCCGCCTTCACCGCCTTCCTTACCTCCATCACAACCCCCAAAACAACCAATTAGCTTGGTACTTGCAGGGCCTGTAGTTACCCCGCCTGAAGTTTCAATGTGCGCCTTTGTTCCCACTCCGGCGAAACCAAAATCCGAGTCGGCACTCTGATGAGCACTTCCATCAGCCATCACCACCTGCCCCTGGCTGCTGTTTAAACCCGCTACCGCATTGGGATGATCCTCATCAGACCCCACCCACCGACCTTCCTGTAAATCGCACGGGAAAAAATTCCGCACCAAGGCCATCACCGTGGTTGGCCGCGCCACATCAGCCCCTTCCACCACCAGGTAACTCAATGCATTCTCGGGAATGGACCGACCCTTCTTAACATCAATTTGACTCCAATTTGACTCCAGTTGCTCCATCGCCGCAGCCCGCTCCGGATCACAAGGCGATAAAAGAATAGTGGGCTGATCCAACTCCTGTTTCAACGCTGGAGCCGCATAGATTACCCCTAGTTTTTTTACGTATTGGTTTGCAAACTGTTCCTTGAGGTGGTCATCCGTCAACTGCCACGGCAATCGGCCATCAAAATTCGTGGAGAAAGAAATGAACGCCTTGCCGATCTGACTCAGGTTATTAACACACTTAATGCGGTTTGCCTTACCCTTGGACCGGGCCAAAACGGGAAGCAGAAGCGAAGCCAATATTCCAATAATACCAATGACCACCAGCATCTCAACCAAGGTAAACCCCAAATTATTTCTGAATTTCACGCTACAAGCTTAACCCCCATCAAACAAGCGTCCAGTAGAATTTTACGAAAGAGGGCCGTTATTACTCAATCCAAATTTCAGAGACTTTACCTTTTTTAAAGCGGAAGATCGCCGTGTCAAATCGCGTTCCATTCACCGGATCCTGAATGCGCAAACCCTTATAGGTCCAGCGGGTATCATCGGTTTCATCGGGGTCCCCGAAAACCGCACGAATGGTGCTGAGGGGTTTTTCCCGATAAATCAGATCAATACGGTTGGTTCCGCTATTCCGGTCCCAAAGAACCCGCCGCCCAATAACGCGCTGGCGTTCTCGAAGGGATGCCGCTGACTTGAAGGTGCCATCCAGATTCCAGCCAACAACCTTTTTTGGCATGCCGTCCTTGTTCCACTCCTTATGAGCGATTAGTTGACGGTTCCGATAGATTTTTTCACTGGCCAGTTTGCCGCTGGGCCACCAACTGCGCCACACTCCTTCAGGGAAGCCATCAACATAGCTTTCGACAAAACTTTTCTTCCCTTCAGGCCACCAGTCGATCACCAACCCATGTTTTACCCCTTTACGATAGGAGGTAAGATTCTGAATGTTCCCGTTGCGATAGTAGTAGGTGGAATTACCCTCAAGCACTCCGGCGTGATAGTTGGATGTGGATTTGATTTTTCCGTTACTATACCAAAACCGCGCGAGGCCGTTCTGTCTTCCCTTAAGATAGTTAAACTCAGAAACACGGGTGCCATCAAAATACCTGCGTTCGGTCTTGCCGGTATAGGGAATTCGCGCGCCAGAATTATACCACAATCCATCAGCACGACGCTCCAACTCTACTCCCTGCACCTCTATACAAGGAATCCCCATTATAATGAACGCCGACAAAAACTTCATGAACACCTCGAGCCTAAAGTTAGTCCATTACCCGTGATTATTCAAGATGACAAAAAAAGAGGCTCCTTAAAGGAGCCTCTCAATTAAGATTAGTTTCACTCAACCAAGTTTTGCCAGCGTTTCCTTAACCGCATCAAAGTCCGGCAAATCCTTTGGAGTCTCCGTTTGCTCTGCATATTGCACTGTACCTTCCTTATCCACCACGAAAGCAGCACGCGCACTAACGCTCCCCACCCCAATCAAGTCATCAAGCAAAACACCATAATCTCTGGCTGTTTGTTTGTTTAAATCACTGGCTAAGGTAATGCCAATGTTCTCTTTTTCGGCCCACTGACCTTGGGCAAAAGGGCTGTCGACGCTGATGGCAATCACATCAGCATTCAGATCGCTGTAGGTGGCCAGCCCGGAAGTAATATCACAAAGTTCCTGGGTACAAACCCCGGTAAAAGCAAGCGGGATAAAGAGAACAACGGTATTCTTCTGTCCATTATTGTCGCTCAATGTGACGTTGCTTAGCCCGAAACCATCCTTATCACCGGGGCCATTAATGGATTTAAGTGAAAAATCGGGGGCTTTGGATCCTACTTCAATTGACATAATAATTCAGTAATATGTTGGGGTTGATCCGCGTTATAGGCATGTGGCAGAGGCCTGTCAAACCGCAAAATAAGCTCGTTACAACCACCTTTCTCACTTTACCAAATTGGTTTTTTAGGCTAGTATGTAGGAACCGTCTGGAGGAGGACAATAATTCAATGAAAAAAATTGATTTGGTGTAACTCCAGAGTGTGAAAACCGTCTTAATGAGGACAAAGTTCAATGAACAAGAAAAATAATCGGTTTGGTTTTACCTTGATTGAATTACTGGTGGTCATTGGGATCGTGGGCATTCTGATGGCTTTGTTGCTTCCCGTGTTGGCGAAGGCCAAGCAGAAGGCCCGTAAAGTCAAGAGCAAGAGCAACCAAGGACAAATCGCAATTGGATATACCAGCTATCTGGGCGATAATGACGGGTGGTTCCCCACCGTCAATGGCCCGGCCGGTGTCGGAGGCAAGCAAGGCACCGCCATAGGAGAGAAGGGACCGCTTCCCACACTGGTAGCCAAGCTATACGGAGCAACCGTCCCAGAAGCCGACCGCCCCCTCAACGAACACGTTGGGGATCCCGAAGTTTTTCACGATCCCAGCGATATCGGTGGCGGTGCCTATAATGTGGATAGTTGCTGGGAGCAGTTCGGCAACAGTTACCAGCCCCAAGTTGCTGACGATATGTTTAGAGTAAAACGAATTCTGGGTGAAAAATCGGAAAAAGAAGGTTCTTATGAAGCCGACTCGATGCACGAGTCGGAAATGATCATCACCAGTAACAAAATTATTCAGGGAGACTGGAACTGGCCATACGATCGTGAAGACACTTGGCATGCACTTGAAGGTGAGGCTCGCCACATCATGCTCTACGGTGACATGCACGTGGACGAATTTGTCTTTCCGCCGACCAAACAAATGCTCCAGTGGATTGCCCCGCCGCCGCACGCACAAATGCAGGCACCAGACCCCAATTATCTTTGGTGGTGAATCTCCAAGGCGGGCATCAACCCGTCTTTTTTTTTGTCTTTAGCTCCGCTGCATTTTCGCCCTGGGCATAAAAAT
>CAZAIZ010000213.1:0-3809 GCA_964485275.1 uncultured Pedosphaera sp. | reverse complement strand
CTGATGTATGTGTGAATTCCACCTTGATCGCTGCAACTCAGCGCAACTATCGGGTTACCGCCATCACCGATGGCTGCGCCTCACCCTGGCCGGAGTTGCACGAGGCCTGCTTTAAAATCTGGCAGCCCAAATTTGCCCGTTTAAAGCTGACGGCTGAAGTGCTCTCAGAAATTGGGTAGAAAAAGTGTTTTGCTGCATGCCTGGGTAATAAACGTAAAGTAAGAGGTGCATGAAAATATATCTGGGACTTTTCTTTTTAGTGGGTTTTGAGCCGTTGGCTTTTTGCCAAATTGTTAAACCGGCAGATGCACCAAAGCCACTTGCGCCAGAGGAAAGCGCAAAACAATTCAGGGTGCCGAAAGGGTTTCAGCTGGGATTAATTGCCGCAGAGCCATTGATCCGTCAGCCCTCAGGGATGTGTTGGGATGAGAGGGGGAGGCTCTTTGTTTGCGAGTTGCATGGTTATAATTTGGAGGGGCAATATGATATCGAGAAGCTCAACAAGACCGGCAAGCTCGATCGGGTGGTGCGCAGGTTGTCGGCTGATGAGGAGGCAAGCCGGAAGGCACAGGCCGGGCAATATGGCACAGTTAAGCAGCTCATCGACACTGATGGTGATGGGCGGATGGATAAGGTTCATGTGTGGGCAGACCGTCTGCCTCCATGCTTTGGAATTTGTCCGGCAAGAGGCGGGGTGATCGTTGTATGCGCACCGGACATCGTTTTCCTAGCCGACCGCAATGGCGACGGGAAGGCCGAGGTGCGCGAGAAACTTTTTACCGGCTTTAATGATGTCATCATCGAGCGTCGTATGAATAGCCCTCAATGGGGTTTGGATAATTGGATTTATGTGGCTCGCGGTCGCGGCGGGCGTATCACGGGGCCAAAACTGGATAAACCGGTTGATTTGCCGGCCATTGATTTCCGTTTTAAGGCTGATGGTTCAGCCATTGAGCCAATTAGTGGAGGAACAGGGACCTTTGGGTTTGCCTTCAATGCTGAAGGGGATCGGTTCACCATTTCAACGGGCACACCGGCTATTCAGGTTGCACCACTGCCGTGGCGATACCTTGCCCGCAATCCCGATGCGGCTATTCGGGTTACTGAACGCAACGCGGCAAACTATCAGCGCACATATCCGATAAGCCGCCCTCATCCCTGGCGTGAAAAACGTGCGGCAAATCCTGGTTTTAACAAATACTACCGTGACAGGTACGGGGCTGCAGAATCCACTCCCAATGGCTATTTTACCTCGGCCTGTTCCCCTTTAATTTATCAGGATAATGCCATCCCCGGTTTGCGGGGACACTTGCTGGCCTGTGCCCCAGCCCAGAATTTTGTTCATCGGGCAATTGTTGAACGTGATGGAGCAAAGTTGAATCTTTCTCGTCACCCAGATGAGGGGAAATCAGAATTTCTTCCTTCAAGTGATATTTGGTTTCACCCGATCAAGCTCACCCATGGCCCGGCCGGAGGCGTGTGGATTGCTGATTATTACCGCGAAATTATCGAGGATTATTCTGCTATCCCGCGTTATCTCCAGCAACAGTACGGTTTAAAGGATGGCGAGAATCATGGCCGTCTCTGGCGCTTGGTTCATGATGGGATGCCTGAGGTACACCCATCTTTTGACATGGCCCGGTTGGGTTCGCTCGAACTGGCCCGGGAAGTTGGCAGTCAACGTTTTTGGCGCCGGCAAACCGCGCGCCGATTGCTTGTGGAACGTGGGCAAATCGACAAGTCTACTCTGGACACTTTGGTGAAGTGGGTTAAGGAGCCCCAAGATAGGTCCGAGGCAATCAACGCGTTATATACTCTGGATGGTTTAGGTCGGTTGACTGCGGAAATGGTTTCCTCGGCCTTGGGCTCTTCTGAGTCTGGAGTTCGTCGTCATGCACTGCGATTGGCTGAGAAACGGTTTGCCTTGAGTGAAAGTCTCCTTAAGGCCGTGATGGAAATGGTGGATGACAAATCCGCAATGGTACGGTTACAGCTGGCGTTGAGCCTGGGTGAAAGTGCTGATCCTCGTGCAACTGCCGCCTTGGCCCATCTGGTGATTCGGTACGGCGATGATGAATGGCTTTCCGATGCCATCCTAAGTTCACTTGGAGGCAGGGCAGGAAGGATGCTCTTGGCTTTACTGGATAACGAGAAAGATTCAGCTCATTTGCATGCCCTGATTGAGCGTCTTTGTGTCACGATCGCCAACCGGCGTAATCCGGAGGAATTTTCAGCAGCGCTTATTCGGGTTGCCAAACTCAAGGACGTCCGGCTGCAGAGGTTATGTCTGAAGGGATTTCGGAAACCCATTAAATCGACAGTTAAGGTTTCTCTTGGCAAGCCCGCCAGGGAGGCTCTCAAGAGTTTGACCTCGGTGGGAGATGGGAAAGTGCAGGGAGAAGCCGTAGGCTTGGCTCGAGTGTTAAAACTCGAATCGGAGGCTGAACGCATGGACCGTATTAATACAGCCATTAAACGGGTTGGGGATGTGAAATTGTCGGTCGAAAAACGCATCGCGGCCATTGATGGGCTTGCTGGGGAAAATGATACTAAAATTGCCACTCGTCTACTGGCTGCCTTTCCTGTTGCCACCCCTGCAGTGCGCAGGGCAATTCTTGAAGCAACCTTTGCCCGCCCGGATTATTTCTCCGCGATAGTGTTTGCGGTCGAGAAAAACCGGGTTCCTGCTTCAGCGCTAAATTCCATCCAGCGCAGCACATTACTTCAATTATCTGACGTGTTGGTGCGAACACGTGCAATGGCGCTGTTTAAGCCATCGCGCTCGGTGGACGGAAAGACGCTAAAGCGATTTGTGGCCGCTTTAAGGAAGCCGCGTAATGAGGTTAATGGTGAAAAGATATACCGTACCCACTGCTCAACCTGTCACCGTGCCCATGGAGTAGGTTTTGCGGTGGCACCTGATTTAACGTCTGAATTTCGGCGGGCAGAAGAAACAATAGTTCGTGATATTCTTGCTCCCAGCGAAGTGATTGAGCCGGGGCATGAAACATGGATGGTGAAGACTACTGACGGACGCTCATTAACCGGTCTCTTGAGTTCAGAATCGGCAGCTAGTCTGGTGTTGAGTCTTCCAGGAGGACAGCAGCTGGATGTTCTGCGCAAGGAAGTCAGATCGATTGAATCCTTGCCCGTATCATTAATGCCAGAATCACTTTCCCAAGTGCTTAAGCCCTCTGATGTAGCCGATCTCATTTTCTGGTTGCGCCGACCACCAGTGCGGCAGGTTTTATTTGATGATAATGCCGCCTTTATTAAGCTACTGGTTGATGGAAAAGGGACGGCGCGAATCGATACCAAAAATCCATATCAGGGAACCTCAGCCTTGCGGGTGACTCCGCCTCAAAGGTATTCGGTTCGAATTAAGGACTGGGATTTTCGTATTCGGGAAAAACCGGGCCCTGGTGAATACCGTTATTTGCGGCTTGCCTGGAAAACCGACGGTGCCAAGGGGGTGCTAATTGAATTGGCTGACAACGGTCGCTGGCCTCCTGCAGACAAACCCCTGAGGCGGTATTACAGCGGTAAAAATACCACTAGCTGGAAGGCCACAAAGGTTTCGGATCGCGCGCCTGCTGACTGGACGGTTATCACGCGGGATCTGTGGAAGGATTTCGGCGACTTCACTCTCACAGGAATTGCACCTACGGCCATGGGGGGGGAGGTTTTGTTTGATCAGATCGAGCTTTTACGTGCCAAAGAAAAGTAAGGCTGGCTTCTCTTGCCTTCCGGGCCGCAACTGCTAACGTTTCGGCCGTATCCTCAGGCTTATGAAACGACTTTTTTTCTCT
>CAZAIZ010000212.1:0-3826 GCA_964485275.1 uncultured Pedosphaera sp. | reverse complement strand
GGCATGGGGGCCTCGGCAATTAACCGGTAGTTGACGGTAATACAGACATATCCCTTCTGTGCGTACTCGATTGCCCCGCGCATGAAGTATCCGGTGCGCTTGTCGCCCGAGCGCCATCCTCCCCCGTGTACAAACACGATGGCTGCCCGTGGCTCCTTGCTCTCGACCTTTGGTCTCACCAGATCCAGTTTCCACGCCTTACTCTTGCCTTTTCGGTAGGGAATATCCGGTTCTATCACCACATCCATTGGAGCATTTTTAATGAGCTCCTCATTGGAGGGGATGCGGCGCCTATTGTTCTGTTGATTTTGGTTGTTGCGGCGTAGGCGGCTGGCCAGTTGAGTGAGTTCATTTTTATCGAGCGCTCCGTCCTTGTTGGCGTCCACCCGGCTAAAATTCCTTTTCATGAGGCCGGTAGCCTCAGTGACTGCGATTTTTCCATCACCATTCTTATCCATAGCTTTAAGCCAGTTGGGGACGTTGGCTCTAGGAGCAGCCGGCTTTTGTTGGTTTTGCGCTGGGCAAAGAAAGGGAAGTAAGAAAGCTAAAAACAATAGTGCACTGGGTAACTTCATGGATAGGAGAGCCTAATCTTTGGCAGCCAAATTGCCAGTTAAGTTTTGCTTTGGTCTTTGAAGCCAAGTCGTCTCCATTATAAACATTTTCATTAATAATAGTAGATGGATGCTAAGAGTTTCCTGTAGGGTTTTGGCACATGCAGCAATTCTTATTGATATTCACGGTGGTATTGTTGGTGGGTGGGGGCTAGTGCTGAGGAGGCTCTTGAAGGCGAGAACAATGTGGGTGTCAAACCCAAGCGATCAGCAGAATGTACTCATAGAAAAGGAAATCCGAAACCAACTCTCCAAGCCCGCAGGTGAGCTAACCAAATCGGACTTAGCCAGGGTTGATTACCTTGGTTTCTCAGGAGCTTTTTTGACGGACACAGGGCTCAAGGAATTGGCAAAGGTCCAGAACCTCAAAGATCTAGGTTTATGGTGTTGTCCTATTATTGATGCTGACCTCAAAGAGGTGGTTAAGTTAAAGCATTTAGAAAAGCTTAACTTGGGTGGCACTAAGATAACCGGCAGCGGCCTCAAGGAAGTGGCCAAGTTCGCGAAGCTTACTTACCTCAATCTAAGATACCTTCCAATTGCCGATGCAGATCTCTCGGAATTAGCCAAGTTGAAGAACCTTACTCACCTTGTATTGAATGATACTCAAATAACTGACGAAGGTCTTAAGAAAATAGTTAATCTGGGAAAACTCTCCTTTCTACAATTGATAGATGACCCGGAGCATGGATATGTGCCACAAATTACCGATGCAGGCCTTAAAGAGCTGGCTAAGCTCAAACATCTCACCGAGTTATATTTGTACGGGGCCCGAGTAACGCAGGAGGGGCTTGCTCAATTGCAGCAGGCGTTACCAAATTGCAAAATCGACACTGAGAAGATGGAGTAAAATAAAACTGTAATCACGGGTTCAGTCGTTTAGTTCTTTTTTCTTACAAAATAGTTCTCTTCTGGTATCGTTCTCGTGGAGGCAAGGGAATGCTGCGTCGTGATTTTTTGAAACTGAGTTTAGGTGGTCTGGCCCTGCCGGAATTACTTGCCTTGCGTGCGAATGCAGCCGGAGGCACTGCCGATTCCGGGAAAGCAAAGTCCTGTATCGTGCTTTTCTGCTGGGGCGGCATCAGCCATCTCGATACCTTTGATCTCAAGCCAAATGCTCCATCCAATATTCGAGGCACCTTCAAGGAAATTTCTACCGCCGTTCCCGGTATTCGTATTGGAGAGCATTTGCCCGGATTTGCCCGCACCATGAAAGACTGGGCGATTGTGCGCAGTGCCCATCATAATGCTCCCAGTCACCGTTCCGGGGCCTATTGGAACCTCACCGGCCATGAGCCAGCCAAGCTGGATGGCAACTGGGAGGCCACGCGCGCAGACTGGCCTTCTATTGGGTCAATGATTTGGCAGGCTAAAATGGATGGGGGAAGGCAACGCAATACTTTGCCTGGGGCAGTTTCATTGCCCTACACCATTTATGACGGGGGAGCTGCCAATGGACAGGATGCCGGGTTTCTGGGCTTGGGTTATGACCCTGCGGTGTTGCGGCCTCCTGATCAGGGCCTGAAAATTTACAACGGCAAGTCACCGACCTCAGGCCGGATCAATCTTGGGTTGCCTGAGGGGGTCAGTCGCAGTCGTCTCTCTGATCGGCGCGGGTTGATCAATGGATTTGATGAAAGCAAGGCCCGTGCCCTTAATCTGGAGGCAAAAGCCCTGAATCGTTCCCGTGAGCAGGCACTTGATATGTTGCTCAGTCCAGCGGTGCGCGATGCGTTCAATCTGGAGAAGGAACCGCGTCGGCTTCGCGAGAAATACGGCATGCATATCTGCGGGCAGAGTGTTTTGATGGCTCGGCGGCTTACTGAGGCCGGCGTACCGGTTGCCACCGTTTACTGTGCTGCCGGTGACCTCAATGGGTCCAAGGGCGATCACTTTGATACGCACGCCAACAATTTTAATAAACTTAAGAATATCCTGTTGCCTCCCTTTGACCAGGCTGCCTCATCTCTGGTGGAGGATTTAAGGGAGCGGGGAAGACTGGATGAAACCCTGATTGTCATGCTTACAGATTTTGGGCGTACGCCAAAAATAAATGGCGGGGCGGGGCGTGATCATTTTCCCGGTGTATATTCGGCTATCTATGCGGGTGGAGGGATTCAAGGGGGCCAGGTGTACGGCAAGTCGAATCCCACGGGTTTCGAGCCGGCTGATCAGGCCTGTGGTCCACCGGACCTGCATGCCACGATATTCAAGGCAATGGGGATTGATACCTACCACACCCTCCCCAATCCTGAGGACCTCCCGCTGGCCATCTGCGATGGGAAGGCCTTGCCCCTGTTTTAATCGCTTTATTTTTTGGCCAAAGCGGCCGGTTTGCTGGCGTTTCCTGCCATGTCCAGAGCGGTAAGAGAAATCATTTCAGGGAAACTATTCCCAGGCCTCAAGAGTGCCATTCTTTGTTTGCCCGGCATTAGTTTTGAAATCCAACGGTTATCAGCCTTAACCTGAAACAACCACCACCGGACAGGTTCAGTTTCAGTTGTGCGCCAATTGATTTGAATCATTCCACGTGTCTTATCCCATTTGGCAAACACTGCAGGTGCTCCTGGAGGTCGGCCATCGAGCCACTTAGAGGAAGGCACAAGTGCGGGTTGGGTGTAGGTACGGGTAATCAGTTGAGTGCCAAGGTTGTTACGGTTTTTGGTTAAGGCACTCACATTCCAATGTATGTTTCCGGAAGCCCCACGATGGTTACGGGTGAGTTCTATTTGTTTTATGATTTCTGAAGCCGGCCACGGATCAACTTTGGCCGAGTTGTTGCCCAGCCAAAGGTGGCGTCCTTTTGGGTTCTGCTCATGCCACCATTGCATTAGGACAGGGTAGCTTTGATCCTTATCATTAATTTGCCAGTAAAGTTGTGGAGCACAATAATCCAGCCATCCCTCACGCAGCCACAAACGTGCGTCGGCATAGAGTTCGTCATAGGCATCCAGACCCTTGATCTGCTTGGGGTAACCCGGTCTCCAGATTCCAAAGGGACTGATGCCGAACTTTATATGTGGTTTTACCTTATGAATTTCATTGTAGAGGCGTTTGATAAAATTATTGATATGCATCCGGCGCCAGTCCTTGCGGCTCATTTTTGTGTTGGATTTTTTCCAGCTCAACTCATCAGGGAATGGGGTGCGTTTGCTGTCAGGATACGGATAAAAATAATCATCGATGTGAATGCCATCCACATCATAACGGCT
>CAZAIZ010000211.1:0-3866 GCA_964485275.1 uncultured Pedosphaera sp. | reverse complement strand
CGCGCATTGATGGGCACCAGTTTCTCCGGCTTTAGGTGTTTTTTGGGGTTGCCCGTTTCGGTATGGGCACTCTTTTCCTTTCGCTTTACCTGGTAGCGGATCGTGATCTGCTGACCGCTGGCTGTCTGGTCAGGATGGAGGATTAAGATTTCATTATGATGGATTTTATCACGCGTCTTATGCCAGGGGATGGGGGAGGAGATGGAGAGTGTTTCAAAACGCTGGTAGGGATCGGTTCGAGCCAAGGGGATCCATAATTTTCCCGAATCGTTTAGCTCAGGTAACTTCATGGTGTAGACGAGTTCGAACCGGTCCGTATTGCGGACGATCTTTTTCTCTGTGGCAAAAATGTTTAGTGCAGTTAAAAGAATTAGGATTACGGGTAGGGGTTTCATGAGGTTTTCAGGGATTGAGTAATGGATTGGAGGAGAGATTTTTCCTGATCAGGAAATACGGTTCTCAAATCCAGTCTGAATCGGCCGCCACAGATGACGCCGATGACCGGAGTGGAAGCCCGCCTGAGTTTGGATGCAAAATCCTTTAGACTTATTTCTGTCGGTAATAAATCAAGAGCCACACTGGGTAAGGTGGCCTGGGGCAATGAACCTCCTCCTATTTGCGATTGGCTTTCGGTAAGGGTGACTGTGAGGGGGAGTTTAGCTAGCTCCTTCTCGAGCCGGGTTGCCCGTCTTTTGAGTTGTTTCAGGGTCGTGTTCAAACATTGATGCAGAGGGAGTTCATCAGTCTTGTTGTGCAAATAAGCTTCGACTGTTTTCTGGAGTGTGTTCAGGATTATTTTGTCGCAACGTAAGGCTCTGAAGAAAGGATGTTGCTTGAGGGCCTTCACGTATCTGGCTTTGCCGGCAATAATGCCTGCCTGAGGTCCGCCCAACATCTTATCTCCGCTGAAGCACACGAGGTCAGCACCATTTTTTATTACCTCTTTTGGGGTGGGTTCATGGTGGCCATTGGTCCAGCTTTCGGTGGGAAGGAAAACCCCGCTGCCCACGTCTTCCACAAAAGGAACCCTTTTTTTGCGGGCTAAAGCGGCCAGTTCACGGCGATCAGGGCTACCGACAAAACCTTCCATAAAAAAGTTGCTGCGATGTACCTTCAGTACCAGTGCCGTGTCTTTGCCAATGGCTTTGTTGTAGTCCGCCAGGTTGGTTCGGTTGGTGGTTCCAATTTCCTTTAATTGTGCGTCGGTGCTCTCGAGAATGTCCGGGATACGATAGTCGCCTCCGATTTGCACGAGTTCCCCCCGGGAAATGACCACTTCTTTTTTTTCTGCAGTTAGGTGGCGTAGGATGAGAACCAAGGCTGCTGCACAATTATTGGTTACCATGGCCGCTTCTGCGCCACATAGTTCAGCCAAACAATCTTCCAGGTACCCGGCACGTTTGCCTCGCCTGCCGCTGGCAAGATCAATCTCGAGATTGGTGTAGCCTCCTTCGGCTACGAGCGAAAGAGGGGATCGCCCAAGGTTGGTATGGATGAGTATCCCTGTCCCATTAATAACCGGTTGCAGCCGCGAAAGCTCCAACTCCTTCAGTCTTTGGCGGACCTGTTCGATGATTTTCTTTGGCTCGGGGATGTCTTTTCCTTTACGCAATATTTTCAGTTCATCGCGTATCGAGGCGGCCACAAGTGCGTGTGGCAGCGGGCAATCGCCAACCGCTTCAAGCAATGTGTCAACGCCGGGAATGGAACGCAGGTTGGATTTTGTCTTGGCCATTAGTTTACGGTGATGAGGGGTTGGGTGGTTTCAGTGAGTTGGCCAAAAGATTCCAGTTCCAGTTCAGCAGTCGCTTTACTGAATGACTCCAAGCCATCAGGCGTTACGGCAACCAGCAGTCCGCCACTAGTTTGGGGATCGCAGAGAAGTGCGCGTTGTGAGTCGGTAAGAGGACTGATTTTATGGCCGTAGCTTTCAAAGTTCCGATCGGTGCCTCCGGGAGAACAGTCTTGAGCAATATAGTGATCGGTATTGGGTAGACGAGGCACCCTGGTGCTGTCGATTGTGGCACTCACGCCACTGCCTTCACATAGCTCGGTAAGGTGACCCAGAAGTCCAAAACCAGTCACATCGGTTAGGGCTTTTACTTCCTCCAGTTCGCTTAAGTGGCTGCCAATCTGATTGAGCGTGGTCATTTGTTCCACTGCACCTTTTACATGGGTTTCTTCGGCAATCCCTCGCTTTTGAGCCGTGGTAACCAGCCCGACTCCGAGCGGTTTGGTGAGAAAGAGTTTACAGCCGACAACCGCTGCGTCATTACGTTTAAGTTGGTTGAGGGCAACCCGTCCGGTTACCGCCAACCCAAAGATGGGTTCAGGCGCATCGATACTGTGGCCGCCGGCCAGTGGAATGTTGGCTCGTGCACAGGCAGTTCGGGCCCCTTCCAGCACCTTTGCGGCTACGGCGGGCGGGAGTTTTTCCAGGGGCCAACCCAGGATGGCAATAGCCATAAGGGGTGTTCCGCCCATGGCATAGATATCACTGATGGCGTTGACCGAGGCAATTTGGCCGAAGTCAAACGGATCATCGACAATCGGCATAAAGAAATCGGTCGTGCTGATCACCGCTTCTCCGTTGCCCAGATCATATACCGCCGCATCATCCTTGGAATCGTTGCCGACCAGTAACTGTGCATGTGGGGTTGCCTTGCCTGTCTGGCTAAGAATTTCATCCAGAATCTTGGGCGAGATTTTACAGCCGCAACCGGCACCATGGCTGTATTGTGTGAGACGTATGGGATCACTCATGATGGAATAGGGGAATTGGCGGAGAGGGTAGGAATCGAACCTACCTCGGCCCGGTCACGGACCGACAACGGTTTTGAAGACCGTGGGGGCCACCAGGCACCCTCAACTCTCCGGATTGTGTTTTGCCCGCTGATTGGAGGGCAAAAGGCAAAAGGTTTTATTCTACAGTCCGCGGATGGACTGCAGTACTGCTTCAGGCTTCGGGAATTCTCCGGTAGCCCGCTTGGAATATACCAGCTTATCATTTGCTGTGACTTCAAACACACCACCGGAGCTGGGGATCAGTTCCAATGAGGCAATGCGCTGCTTCAGCTTCAGCAATCGGTCCGCCAAACTGACGGCCTGCGGCTCATAGTTTCAAGCCGCGCAATATTCAATACGCACCTTCATGGTTCGTTTTCAATCTACGCTTTTTTTGTTTTTTTGGCCAGCTCAATGCGGCTTGAATCTCTCCCTTTCCTTGGGCAAAGTGTCTTCGTGAAGCGTTTCCTCCTGATTCTATTGGGCCTGTGTCTGATGACTCCGGCACTAACTGCAGTCGCAACCTCACGGCCCAATATTATCATTGCCATGGCTGATGACATGGGCTGGAGCGATATTGGTTGTTACGGTGGTGAGATTAATACCCCCAACCTGAACGCGCTGGCGAAGGAGGGTGTGCGGTTTACCCAGTTCTATAACACAGGCCGCTGTTGCCCCACCCGCGCAACACTTTTATCAGGGGTGTACGCGCACCAGGCAGGGATCGGCTGGATGATGAGTAATCAGAACCTGCCTGGCTTCAAGGGCGATCTGGGTAAAAACGTGCGGACGATTGCTGAAGTCATGAAGAGTGCGGGGTATGCCACCTACATGGCCGGGAAATGGCATGTGACGCCACATGTGAAACCTGAAGGACCCAAATATAACTGGCCGCGTCAACGTGGGTTCGATCGTTTTTATGGGACTATTCATGGGGCGGGGAGTTTCTTTGATCCCAATTCACTTACGCGTGAAAACACGCAGGTTTCCCCGCTGACAGATAAGGAGTATCAAACTGATGAATTTTATTATACTGATGCGATCAGTGACCATGCGGTGCGCTACATCAAGGAACATCAGGG
>CAZAIZ010000210.1:0-3876 GCA_964485275.1 uncultured Pedosphaera sp. | reverse complement strand
TCCTGAAAGCGAAGCTGCCAAATACGCTAGAGGACGTTTGGCCTTGCCTGAAATGCTGGCTCAGTTTGAAAGTGAGGCCAATTCCATCGACAGCGATAATTGATATGTCTATTCCTGAGCTCCCAGTTTAGTTAATCGTCTCTTGTTTCATGTTTTCCTTATTTGCTCAAGTTGCCAATATTGCAGGCACAAACGGTGTGTCCACTAATTCTTCCCAAACCAATGATGGTCCATCAGAGGCAGGTCCTGACCAGGGTGCTGAGGCCTTAAATGAGGGAGCAGCAGAGGCGATTTCTGAACCTTCGGCAATTGCTGACTTTTTTGATTCGGGAGCCATTGGATTACTGATTGATGGAGGATTTTTCATGTGGCCTATATTGATTATGGCAATCCTGACCCTGGCAGTGATTATTGAAAGGTGGCGGAGCCTGAAGATGCTGGATACGGACAACGAATCCCTCCGTCAGGCTGTTTTGGAGGATTTGACCAATGATCGGATTGAGAATGCCTTGGCTCGGTGCGATAAGGAGCGGGGACCGGTTGCGGCTGTTCTGGCCAATGGGTTGCGAAAGTATTTGGTCTTGAGTCGTCTTAATTATGATCCGGCCCGACTGGAGGAACAGGTGGTAAAGAGCATGGAGAGTTATGGGGTGCACATCGTGGCGGCCTTGGAAAGGCATCTGCCGGTTTTGGCCATTGTCTCGAGTGTTGCTCCGATGCTTGGGTTTCTGGGGACCGTTCAGGGAATGATTGTGGCGTTTCATAATATTGTAGAAATGGACAAATCAGGTGGGGGCAACATTATCCAGGCTGCGGCGGCAGGCATCGAAGTGGCTCTCTTAACAACGTGTTTCGGCCTTATAGTGGGTATTCCGGCATTTATGGCCTTTAATTATTTTTCCAGTGTAATTAATGGGTTTGTTCTGGAAGTGGAGGAAAGTGCGGCGGAGTTGATGGAGGCGGTGACCCTGCAATTGACACTCACTCGAGGAGATAAACCTGAATCATGAAACTCAAGCGCACAAAATTATTGGTTGAACCACCAGCCAGTGCAACCAGTGACATTGCATTCATCCTGATTGTATTTTTTCTGGTTTGCGCCTCGGTGGAACCCGATAAGGGCAGGGCACAGACCCTGCCGCGTAGTGAGCCGGAGTCGAAAAAGGATAAACAAAGTCAAAATATCGAGGTGGAACTCACCCGGGATGCAGTCATTATAAACGGGACCCCTCTTCCCAGGGAGAGTTTTGCCAAGACTGTAATCCTGAAGTTGGCAGATAAAACCCGTGATGAAGATAGGATTGTGGCCGTGAAAAGCCGCAAGGAAGTGCCTTACAGTCACTGGATGGATATCACAGGTATTATTGAAGATGCCGGAGGTGTTATCACGTTGCAACTTGAAGAAGAACAAACGGTGCAGGTGCAATGATTGTTAAACGCAGGCAAATGGATGCTTCAGTGCCCGCCATGGCGATGGGTGATATTGCATTTTTATTACTAATTTTTTTCGTGATATTGGCCCGGGCACGTGATGATAGCCACTTGCAATGGAAGCCTGCTTCCGGTGTCGAACTGGTTCGCCCGTCCACCATGAATGCCAGTGTGGTTATTGATAAGTACAACGTGACTCACCTGAATGGTCGTGAGGTTCCTTTGTCCGGTTTGTCTGAGGAATTGAAGGTGATACTGGGGGAGAATGCGGCCGGTCGACGGACGGTGATATTGAAGGTGCATCATGAGGTCACGGCCATATATTTCGAGCCGGTTATTGAAGCCATTAGTGAGGCAGGAGGTGAATTGCACCATATATTGGAGGAGGATAAGCAGAGATGAATGATATATTTGTGGTAATTGATGGAGAACAACGTGGCCCTTTGGATTCTGGTGAATTGAGAGATTTGCTGGAGGCGGGGCAGATTCAGCCCGAAACTCCTGCCCTCTGTAAAGGAGATCAGCAATGGAGTACAGTCGCCAAGCTTACGCGTTTACCTGAAAAGGGAGATGCTGGCCGGAGCGTTTCGGAGTCAGGGGTGCAACCCATGGCTAGCATTTCTCGGGATTTTACGAACGTTAAGCGAAACAGCTCCGCAACCGTAGATGAGTTGCGCGATTTCATGAAGCAGATGCGGGGCAGGGGGCCTGCAGAGATGTTGGGGGCTATTGCACAAAGCACTCTGGTTCGTAGCCTGATAGTTTCAACGGTCAGCATTGTGGCCCTACTCTTTACATTGACGGCCGCTTCATACTTTTTTACTGATGAGCAAGATTCAAAGGTTCCTGAAAAGTCTGTGGATCAGAAAGTGATTGAGGCGAAGGAAAAGGAACCTTCACCCAAGTCTCCAGAAAAACCGGCCCCAGTGCCTGCAGTAAATCCTCCCGAAGTCCTGGGAGTGGGCGGCGAAAAATCCGGCAAGCCCAAGGAAGTTAATCCCTTCGAGAACAATAATGACCCGTTGAATGGGTTGAAAATTGATTGATGGGCCAATGGCGGCAAATTCCAGTTGTGTGGATCCTGATCATGGGTTCCTGCTGGATCGGATTGGCCCTCGAGGCTGTCTTTATACGGGCTTGGCCCCTTTGGATTAGTAGCATGGGTTTTGTTGGCGGGGTGTTGCCAGAGGTGCTCTGGCGCAGCAAAATTCGGACCAGAATAAAGGAAGTCGGATGGGATCCTGGGTTGGTGATCTACCTTTGTGTGTTTTTCCTTACCGGTGGAGTCGCCTGGTGCGGGCTCTGGTGCCAATGGGCGTTTGGCGGTGATGTAAATGAGCAAGGTTTATTGGTTTTCTTTTCAGCAGTCTTGGTAATGACTTTTGGTGTGTGTTTGACCTTTAAAGTTGAACAACGAAAAAGAGGCTGGCCTGCGTGGAGCTTTTGGCTGGCTTTGACAATCAGTATCTATCCGGTTTGGCAGGGTTTAGTTTTTGGAGCCAATTATCTGGGGTGGGCTTCAATTCGTGTTGCTTGTGCTCAAGGAGGCATGACGTTGGCTTTCATGAGCGGTCTGCTTTGGGTGGTATGGTACATGGAAAGGCGCTCTCGGCAGTTGCAGTTGGCACGACAGGCTGAGAGCAAAAAGGTACTGGGACAGGTGGGTCCATTGGAAGCCATGAGTCAGTCAGTGGCAATTCCTGTAACCAAACTATGGGATCCCTTTGATCAGGATGCGTGGTATTATGGCAAGAGAAGGCAAAAGCTCAAACAGTCGTTTAATGCCGTTTTCAGTTACACGATTATTTTTGTTTGCATGGTGATGTTGATCCTGGGTTTAAGCGGTTGCCGGGAGATCTATGAACTGCCAGCTGGTGGAGGCGAAGAAATGCTCAAGCAAAAGGTGGTGAAGATTAAAAAGGTTATACAAAAGAAATATGTGATTAACCCCTTTAGTGCAATTCTGTTTAATCCTCCTCCCATAGAGAAGATCAAACTCGAACTGTTGGAGTTAACCAAACATGTTTACAAGCCGGGTCATGGTGAAGGGAAAGGGGCTGGATTTGCCGGTGGAACCAAGCGTGGAAAGGTGCGGTTTATCCGTCTTAGGTATGCTGGGGGAGACTGGGATCAGGATATGGATCTTAATTCTGATTTGAATATGCTTTTGTGGTATTCAGCCAATACGGGCCATGAAACAGCTCCCAAGCCTGAGGTGCGCACGATTGGCCAGTTGAAGAACTTTCCTATCGGCAAGAGTCCTCCGCTGGTTTACATGACTGGCCAGAAATCCTTGGGGAGCATTTCATCCAGGGAAAAAGAGGCATTGCGTGAGTATCTGATCGACAAGCATGGCATGCTTTTTGCCGATAACGGGGGGAGTTCCGGTTGGCACAGTCAGTTTTTTAGTTTGATGCGACAGGTTTTGCCGGGAGTTGAACCGAT
>CAZAIZ010000209.1:0-3890 GCA_964485275.1 uncultured Pedosphaera sp. | reverse complement strand
TCGAGTTTCTTGATGAGATTGCGGTCGAGCGCGTCACGCTGTTTCTTGGTGTCCACCGGGCCGGTAAAAAGTTCGTCCCCGTTTTTATCCTTGGCTGAAAAGATCTTTTTCCCGTTTTTTGTCTTTAAAGTGTAGGAGCCTGTTTCATCGGCGACAGTGACACTGCTGGCAATCTGTGCGTTGAAGTTAAAATTTTTACGACCGCCTTGTGGGGGTTCCGGTATTTCAAATAACTCATTATTGGGGAATATATCCATTGGTAACCCGCCGGGGCCAAACTGGGGAAGGTTCTGGAGCTGCTTTCGGAGTTGCTCCATTTGTTCCTCCATTTGCTTTGGATTGCCGGGCCTGAGTTGGAACTGGTTGAAGAGACCAAGTCCGCCCGGGAGATTGAATCGCCGCCATTGACCATCCTGAAGACGCAAACCTTCAGGTTTGGGTGCGTCATTTTGCTTCATTTCACCTTGGCCAAGTTTAATCTTGGCGGTTTGTTCCTTGGCTTGGCGGTAATATGTAAGAGTGACTTCATCGCCCGGTTTCTTGGTCCGGATAAGTGCCTGTAATTGCTCTGGATTAACGATCAGTTGATCGTCCATTTGCGTAATGACATCATTAAATTCCAGTCCGGCTTTTTGAGCGGGGCTTCCCTTGGCAACATAAGACACAACTACGCCGATGCCCTCGGGCAGATTCAATTGGGACCGGGTAGTGCCGGTAACCGGATCCATGGCTATTCCAAGGAAGGCACCCGCCTGGGCTTGTTCTTTACCCTTTTGAGGGGCATCTTTTTTATTTTCCTGGCTCAGGAGGGGAAACGCGAGGGTTGCTATGAGTAAAAGTGTTAGTTTGGTATTCATGTTAATGATTGCAGAGGTTAAGTTTTAATAAATAGTAGCCGGCACAAGGAGTCGCTCCTCGCGGGGAACTTGATACTGCACCCGTGTTACTCCATTGGGTTGAGCCCATTGGTAAGAATCAACGACTTGCATTCGGACACTCCGGTAGGGTTGTCTTCCCTCAATATGAATAATGCCCTCATTGATTGCTTCGACGACCTGATTGTTCCGGGAAACAGGGAAAAGTTCGATGGTTTCTTCTTTGGTGGGTTTGTTCGAAGACTTGGCGGCAGTTCCATCCGGCTGGTCATCGTTTTTTTGAGGGGAAAGGGTCAGCGCCAAAACAATGGCAGCCGCAGCGGTAAAGGGGACTAACCATAACCATCGGCGAGATCGCCAGGTTGATGATTGGGGTGCTGGTGAGTGATCTGTGGCGGCGTGGCTGATGCGTTCAAGGAGTGCTTCGTCCATCTTTGCAGGCCTGATTTGGCGTAGTTCAGATTCCAGAGTTGGATCAAATTCAGGTTCGTTATTCATGACTGTTTAAATTTGTATCACGCTTAAGGATTTCGAGACCATAACGATAACGGGAGGCTGCGGTGTTAAGCGGTATATCCAGGGTTTCGGCTATCTGGGCAAAGGTCAGTTCGCTCCAGATTTTCAACATCACTACTTCCCGGAATTTCTGAGGCATCTTTTTTATGGCTTGGTCTATGACTTGAGCGATCTCCTTTTGATCGATGTTATTGTCAAACCAGTAGGCATCGGATTCTTCGGCAGCGATTTCCTCACGGGCTGCCCGGCGGTCGTTTTTTCGCGCCAGATCAATTGCACGGCGCCGGAGGGTGGCATACACCAGAGGAAGGTCTGGTGGGTTACCTTTACTCTTCACAGAGGACTCAACCACGACCTCCTGTAATAAATCCTCTGCGTCGGATCCACAGCGGGTTTGGGTCCGGGCAAAGAGCAACAATTGAGGGCCATGTTTACCCAGCCAGTCAGTCCAGTTTAACGAATTATCACTCACGAATCTGATGACATACTAGCCTAATTCCAAGCCATATGCATAGATAAAGCGTTGAGAGAAAAAGTTTTTGTCTAAAAAATTGCTCAACCTTCGTTGCTTGGATCATAATCACTCATGCGTTCAATTTTACTGAATTTTGCCTGTATTATCGCTTTCCACCTTCAGGCAGCTCCAAAGGAGTTGCTGGTTTATATCGGCACCTACACCAAGACGCAGGAGCAGGGGATTCATTGGCTCAAACTGGACACGGGAACGGGCAAGCTTACGCCGGTAGGGAAACTGGCCGGGCAAAAGAACCCTTCCTTTCTCGCTATCCATCCTAATAAAAAATTTCTCTATGCGGTCAATGAGATTGGTAATTACAAGGGCGAAAAGGCAGGAGGAGTGAGTGCATACTCCATCAATAGGGAGACTGGGGCTCTCACATTTCTAAACCAGCAATCTTCCAAGGGCGGTGCTCCCTGTCATTTAGTGCTGGATGGCACAGGAAGAAATGTTCTCGTAGCCAACTATACCGGTGGCAGTGTGGCAAGTTTGCCTGTTTCTAGAAAAGGGCGTCTGCGTAAAGCCTCATCTTTTATTCAGCATGAGGGTTCAAGTGTATTGAAGCCAAGACAGGCCGCCCCCCACGGCCATTCCATCAATGTATCACCGGGTAACAAGTTTGCCGTGGCCGCGGATCTGGGTCTGGATAAGGTCTTGGTTTACGGCTTTGAAGCGAAAGGGGGCAAGCTGACTCCAGCCGGTTTTGCCAAGGTGGCCCCCGGCGCAGGGCCCAGGCATTTTGCATTTCACCCGAATGGAAAGTTCGCTTATGTGATCAATGAAATCACGCTCACCGTCACCGCCTTTGCATGGGATGAAACGAAAGGCAAACTGAGTGAGTTGCAGACAATCACCACCTTGCCGATTGAACGAGGAAAGGGGATGAGTACGGCAGAAGTGCAGGTGCATCCTAGCGGCAAGTTTTTGTATGGATCCAATCGCGGGCATAACACAATTGCGGTTTTCAGTATCGATCAAAAGACAGGGGAGCTGAGTGCCGTGCAGCACCAATCCACCTTGGGTAAAACGCCTCGTAACTTCGGCATCGATCCCGCTGGTGAATTCCTGATTGCGGCCAACCAATCCAGTGGAGATGTTTTCACCTTTAGGATCGATCAGGACACAGGTGAATTGAAGCCCACCGGTCATTCGGTGAAAATCCCAATGCCGGTTTGCGTAAAGTTTCTGGAGAGGTGAACACCAACGGTTCGGCACATCGTTAAATCCCCGCTCCAATAACAGTGCTAATATAACAATATACGTTTAGACAATGAATCAGCTCCAAATTAAAGATGCATTTGATGTGCATCTTATGCATATTTAGAAATGAGACTCTCTTTGCATACCGATTATGCCCTCCGGGTGCTCATATTTCTGGCCGAGGCGAATTCTCGCGCCAAGGTGGCAGAGATTGCCGGGTATTTCGATATTTCGCGCGATCACGTGGCCAAGGTAACGCAACGGCTGGCCCGGTTGGGGTACATTCGGGCCATTCGTGGTGCAGGAGGCGGGCTGGAATTAGCCATGGATCCGGGGAAGGTTCGGCTTGGGCCGATCATCGCGGATTTCGAGGGCACTCTGCATTTACTGGAATGCGTGGGGGCAACCGAGCCGATCTGCTGTATTCAATCGAGCTGCCGGCTCAAGCAGGTGTTGGCCAAGGCACAGAAGGTGCAAAAAGACTATCTGGATGGCGTTTACCTAAGCGACGTCGTTCAGGTGGGTCGTTCTCTGGATAAGAAAACAAAATAAACACAAGAAACCAAACCATTAAAAGAAGGAAAACTAAATGTTGTATCAATTGAAACAAAAACTCCTGTTGTTCAGTCTCGTCTTTGCCGGCCTTATCTTAAGTATCGGCTGCGTTGGAACCAAGCAGGCAACTGCAGATCCCAATAGCATCTACGCCCGACTGGGTGGACAACCGGCGATCGATGCTGCTGTGGATCTTTTCTACAAGAAAGTTCTGGCTGACAAGAGCG
>CAZAIZ010000208.1:0-3916 GCA_964485275.1 uncultured Pedosphaera sp. | reverse complement strand
CCCAAAACTTCATGACGGCTGCCGACTGGTACCTCAAGGCCGCCCAGGCCGATAACCCGAATGCACAATATCTCCTCGGATTATCCTATAAGGAAGGCAGTGGCGTCCCGCGTGATCCACTGGAATCCTACAAGTGGATTTTTCTAGCAGCTGAATCAGGCAACACCCAACACATCGCTGCCCGACAACAACTGGAACAAACCTATTCACCGGCCATGATCACCGAGGGCCGGCGGCGCGCCGACCAATTCCGCTTGTACCAGGGCGTGAAAAATTAATATTTGAGGGCCTGAATCAGGCTGTTCACGTCATAAACACATCCTCCCCACGTACCTCCGCTTTGCGCCTGCAGTGCCGCCCAAAGCCGGGTGTCATCGGGCAATAGTGGGTGCGAGGCCAAATCACCTCTCTGCCTTCTGGAGGCCAGTAGTTGTGCTCCCTCTTGGATGGTAAACTCCTCTGCTTCAGCCCCAACCAGATTTAATGAACCCCGGTTATTTTTCCGATCGACCTCAATTTGAATGATGTCTCCATCCTGTATTTTACCAATCGGACCGCCGGCCAGTGCCTCAGGTCCAACGTGACCAATGCAGGCACCAGTGGACACCCCTGAAAACCGACCATCGGTTACTACAGCTACCTGCTTGCCAAAGGGCAGGAACTTTAGGGCAGAGGTCACCTGATAAGTCTCCTCCATGCCTGTGCCCATTGGTCCGATCCCAGCCAATACCATCACATCACCTGCCACAATTTCACCGGCCTTAATCGCTGCAATTGCCAACTGCTCACTGGAAAACACCTTGGCTGGCCCCTTCATCCGGTATATCCCATCCTCGTCAACCACCGATGGATCAATCGCTGTGCTCTTAATTATTGACCCTTCAGGAGCTATATTTCCCGAGGGGAAAGTGACTGTACTGGTCAACCCTCTTTCACGGGACCGGGCCGGATTCATAATGACTTCATCCGGGTCTACTCCCTCTTGTTCCCTGAGAACCTCACGGAACTTGATCCGCCTTTCTGAATCCTTCCAATCATTAAGCAAATCATTCCATTGACAGCCTTCCACCGTTTTCACTGACGAATCAATCAGCCCTAATTCCCTCAAGTGCAACATCACCTCAGGCACTCCGCCCGCCAAAAACACATTTACCGTGGGGTGCATCTCGGGCCCGTTGGGTAAAACGCTCACCAAACGGGGAACCTTTGAATTAACCTCCTGCCAATCGGCAACCGTTGGTCTTCCCAGTCCAGCCGCATGTGCAATAGCCGGTATATGAAGAAGCAAGTTGGTGCTCCCTCCAAAGGCAGCGTGTAGCACCATGGCATTACGAATTGCTGAATCGGTCAGGATTTGGTTCACTCCAACGGACTTGGATTCCAACTCCATTATCAGGTCTGCAGCCCGGGTTGCCCCATTCAACCATACCGCTGACCCTGAAGGGGCTAAGGCTGAATGCAAGGGTGACAGCCCCAACGCTTCGCCCACTACCTGTGAGGTTGCCGCTGTCCCAAGAAACTGACATCCACCACCGGGCGATCCACAGGCCTTGCACCCTAGTGTCGCTGCCTCATTAAGCGAAATCATCCCGTGGGAAAACCGTGCTCCAATCGTCTGAACCGCACCAGCATCCTCTCCATCTTCAGGGGGCAACATTACCCCACCAGGAACAAGCACTGCCGGCAAATCTCCTAACCCTGAGAGCGCCATCATCATGGCAGGCAATCCTTTGTCACAAGTGGCAATCCCGATGACTCCCTTACGTGTTGGCAGTGATCGAATCTGACGCCGCATCACAATAGCCGCATCGTTTCGGAAAGGAAGACTATCAAACATGCCCTCAGTGCCTTGAGTGCGTCCATCACATGGATCAGAACAATGGGCGGCATAAGGCACCTTCCCGGCCTCCTTCAAGTGATTTGCCGCCTCCTGAACCTGCAGCCCAATCTCCCAGTGCCCGGTATGGTAGCCCAGTGCAATCGGGGTTCCATCAGGGGCTCTTACACCACCATGAGTATTGAGTATCAGATACGCGTCCCCATCCAATTTTTCCGGGTCCCACCCCATCCCGGCACTTTGAGTAAGCCCAAATATATCCCCACTGGGCGAATCGCTCAATTGATCCTCGGTGAGGGGAAGTTGACCCACCGGCCCTTTGCCGCGAGTACGAATCTGATAGATACCCTCCATCAACTAAATCACAGTATTATCTTGAATAACCGCATTCTTGGGAATAATCACTATTCCATCGCGAACATAAAATCCGTCCCCATCCATATTCTCTTCCTTCCCTGCGGGACTCACGACACAGTTACTTCCGATGCGCGCATTCTTATCAATGATGGCATTCTGAATACGCGTATTACTCCCGATACCGATTGGAGGCCTGTTCTTGGAAGTATTATGGTTAATGGAACTGTCGGTCTCATAATAATCAGCACCCATCATCACCACACGCTGAATCATTGTGCCATCGCCCACCACGCTTCGGACTCCCACAATACTGTCACTAATCTGGGCACGGCTAATAATACAACCATCACTCAATACCGCGTGATCGATAGCAGCCCCGTTGATCTTGCTGCCCGGCAAAAAACGTGGACGTGTGAAGATGGGAGCCTTCATGTCAAAGAAATTAAATTTTGGCAATTCACTGGCGGCATCCAGGTTCGATTCAAAAAATGTCCGAATCGTTCCCACATCCTCCCAGTATCCTTGATACACGTAGGAAAAAGCCCGACACTTTTTAATAGCCTCGGGAATGATGTGCTTTCCAAAATCAATATGTTCACTGTCCAGAAAATCCAGCATTACATCCCGGTTGAAGACGTAAATACCCATTGAGGCCAAGTACTGCTCCTCATCTTCGCCCAAACCAAGATCCATACGGGTATCACTTGGAATCCGAAGCGAATCAATCACGCCATCATCCTTCGGCTTCTCGACAAACTCACGGATTTGCCGGGTCTCATCTATTTGCATAACCCCAAAATCCGATGCCGCCTGACGGTTGACCGGAATTGTGGCCACTGTTAATTCAGCCTCATTCTGAACGTGCTGCGCAAGAACGCGCCGAAAATCCATATTGTATAGCTGATCTCCACTCAGAATTAGGAAGTAATCAAACCGATGGTTTAAAAAATGCCCCAAATGCTGCCTGACTGCATCTGCTGTACCCTGATACCATGAGGAATCCGATAACGTTTGTTCTGCAGCCAACACCTCCACGAAACCACGGGTAAAGTGGTCAAATTTGTAGGATTGGGAAACATGCCGATGCAAGGATGCTGAATTAAACTGTGTCAAGAGGTACATCCGCTTAATTCCGGCGTTGATACAGTTGGATATTGGAATATCCACCAATCGATATTTGCCCGCCAAAGGAACTGCCGGTTTAGCTCTCTCCCGGGTCAAAGGAAATAGCCGGGCTCCTCGTCCGCCTCCCAAAATAACGGCCAGTACCGATCCAGAATCTAAACTTTGATCATGATCTTCAGGCATGAATGAATTCCTCTTGCCCACCGAAAAGTCCTCGCCCACCATGGGTTCGGCCTTGTGGTATCGCACGGAAAAAACACAGACTAACCCCAAAGCGAACCCCTAGGCGAATAAAAAACACATGGCAAACACACCTCATCGTATTGGCGTCATTGGAGGTAGCGGACTCTACAACATTGAAGGCTTTCAAAACCAAAGATGGCGAACGGTAAAGACTCCCTTTGGGACTCCATCGGACCAACTACTGACTGGAACACTCGCTGAACGGGAAGTCGTATTCCTGCCACGACACGGACGTGGCCACCGGATTATGCCCAGTGAACTGAACTATCGCGCCAATATCTGGGCCATGAAAAAACTGGGCGTGGAGTGGATTATTAGTGTCAGCGCAGTGGGATCACTGCAGAAACGCTACCG
>CAZAIZ010000207.1:0-3924 GCA_964485275.1 uncultured Pedosphaera sp. | reverse complement strand
AGCGGGAACGTCGGGCTTTGGCCATGGTGGAGCAGATGGATGAGGAAGGGTTTGGTAACTGTACGGTTACCGGTTCATGTGAGGCTGTTTGCCCCAAGGAAATCTCGCTGGATTTCATTGCACGTATGAACCGCGAATACGGCCGAGCCTTGATTAAGCGCGAGACAGCCTCTTAAGCAAGGCTTTCCCCTTGCCAATCTGCCTCTGCAGCGTAGCCTTTTTCGAGCTACCAAAAAGGACTTATGAAAACCACTCTTACCCGTCGTCAATTCGTTGGCACCACCGCTGCCGCTTCCCTTGTTTTTCCCTCCATTCTCACGGCCAAGGATACCCAAAAGAAAATTACCGTGGGCGTGATTGGACTCAGCCGTGGGTTGGGGCACTTGCGTAAGTACATGGAGGCGTCCAACTGTGAGGTTGCCTATGCCTGTGACGTGGATGAGCGGCGTATTGCCAGTGGTCTGAATATCAGCAAGCAATACCTGAAGAAAAATCCCCAGACGATTGATCCGAAGGGGGAAAAGGATTTCCGCCGGATACTGGAAGACAAGTCCATTGACGTTGTCTCCATTGCCATGCCGAATTTTTGGCACACACCCGCGGCCATTCTTGCCATGCAGGCAGGCAAACATGTGTATGTGGAAAAGCCCGGCAGTCAAAACAGTCGTGAAGCCGAGTTAATCGTGGCGGCTTCCCGCAAGTATAAGAAAAAGGTGCAGATGGGTAATCAGCGCCGCAGTCAGCCTGGGATCATTGAAGGGATTGAACGGGTGAAGGCCGGTGAGATTGGGAAACCACTTTATGCCCGCTGCTGGTACAACGGGAATCGGGGCAGTATCGGCAAGGGTAAATTTGTAAAGGTGCCAGATTGGCTGGGCAAGGACGGTTGGGAAAAATGGCAGGGACCATGCCCCGAACGCCCCTACAAGGATAATCTGGTTCATTATAACTGGCACTGGCATTGGCATTACGGCGGTGGCGAAATCCAGAACAACGGACCGCACTTTCTAGATGTGGCCCGCTGGGGTTTGGGAGTGGATTATCCCAAGCGGGTAACCATGAATGGTGCGCGCCATCACTTTGATGATGACCAGGAGACCCCCGATACCGCCTATGGGGTGTTTGATTATGGCGAAGTGGGTATTGCCTGGGATCAAAGTAGCTGCCACCCGCGCAAGCAGGAAAAGCGACCTTTTACTACATTCTATGGGGATAATGGTTCACTGGAAATTCACCGTTCCACCTACAAGCAGTTTGATAAGGCCGGCAAGGAAGTGAAATCCAATGAAGCTGCATGGGATGATGGATTCCACTTTGGTAATTTTCTCAATGGCATCCGCACTGATGAGCCATTGAATTCAGAGATCGGTGATGCGCAAATCAGCACCCGGCTGTGCCACTTGGGTAATATTGCCTACCGCACCGGCGGTGCAATTGATGTGGACCCAAAAACCGGCAAGGTTGTTGGAAACGATACTGCGGTGAAGAAATACTGGGGTCGTGAATACCGCAAAGGCTGGGAACTTAAGGTGTGATGAGTTGGGCTAGTTCAACTTCGATTGGACATAGTTGATGTGGTATTCGTCCGTTCGAATGGAGCGCGGGAGACGTTTCATCTCAATCCGGCCCACGATGTAGGTCATTTTCTTTTCGTCTAGAACGATCGGCCAATCGCGAGAAAGGAATCCGGGTAGTTCAAACAATTGAATTACCCATGGGCCGGGGTCAGTCTTGAATTCTGCATCGCCAGTGAAGACCACTATATTGTAAAAGTTGTTGTCGGGCAACTTAAACAGTTTCTTCACTGCGTTGATGTGACCTTGATTTTGGTTGAGGGGATTCAGAAAACGGTTTTTCATTTTGAAGTGTACTTGAGTCCATTCCTTCTGTTCTGGAGTACCAAAAATCCAATGAGAATAGTGTTTCGTCTCAATGACAAAAATGCCAGAGGGAGAAACTAGAATATGATCTATTTGAGTAGTTCCATTCGTGGTTTTCAGAGTGATATTATTGAACAGGTGGAATGGTTCAGGGAGATTATTTGAAATAGCATCTGCAACTTTAGCTTCACCTAGATTTTGGCGAAAAATGGAATTTCTTCCTGCGAAGAAGCCGACAAAAAATAAAATAAGAACAAGGAACGGGAGTAAATGCAGAAGATTCACCCAATTGCCTCCGCACAACGCCCGCAAATCTCCGGGTGGTCATTATGCTCACCTACGCTGGTTTCCCAGCGCCAGCAGCGGATACACTTGGCTCCTGCAGCCTTGCTGACGACGTATTTGGGTGATTCGACGTTTTCATCCTCAATCAATTCCAGCTGCGAGACGTTGATTAATTCACGCAGTGGCTCGGCGTGAGCCTGGGCAATTTCAAGATCGGCAGGCTTTGCCGTGATTGTTACGCGAGCTTCGAGTGCTTTGCCAATGAGTTTTTCCTGCCGCGCTTTTTCCAGTTGGGCCAAGGCTGGTTCGCGGTGGCCAAAGAGGTTTTCCCACACGGCCTTTTCTTCTTCTGCCAGTGAGAGCGATTCTTCCGGCCAATCGGCCAAGTGCACCGAGTCGGGCTTGTTGTTGGGAAGAAACTCCCATGCCTCCTCGGCGGTGAAGACGCAGATGGGCGCGAGCAGACGGCTAAAGGCGGCGCAAAGGCGGTGCAGGGTGGTCTGCGCGGCGCGTCGTCGGGGCGCATTGGCGCCGTCAGCGTAGAGTCGATCCTTCACGCAATCATGATAGACGGCTGATAACTCCACGGCCACGAACTGGCTGATTCGCTGATAGACGACATGGTATTCATAGCGTTCATAGGCTTCTGTGACATCACGCAGCACGACGGCAAATTGGTCAAGAATCCAACGGTCCAGTCCAGTGAGTTTATCGTTTGGCACTGCGTCATTGACTGGATCAAAATCGTACAGGTTGCTCAGTTGGTAACGTAGTGCATTGCGCAAATTTCGGTAGGTTTCGGCAACCTTCTTGATCCGCTCATTGCTGACGATGATGTCGTTGCGAAAGTCCTGTGAGGCAACCCAAAGCCGTACTATGTCTGCGCCATATTCGCCAATGTAAGCTTCACTGGTTTGTGGTTTGGCGTAGCTGCCCTCCCGACTCTTGGCAATTTTTTCACGATCAGCATCCACCATGAAGCCATGGGTGAGAACGGTCTTGAAAGGGGGCACGCCGTTGCCCGCCAGAGAGAGGAGTAATGAGCTTTGGAACCAGCCGCGGTGTTGATCACTGCCTTCTAAGTAGACGTCAGCTTGCCAGTTTTCTGTCCCCTCTTTCTCGGAATGATGCAGTTCTTCGCGCGGCATTATTACTGAGCGTGAACTGGATCCTGAATCAATCCATACATCGAGCGTATCCTGTGATTTACCGGCGGGATCGGCACCTTCCCAGTTTTCGGGCTTGATATCGGTCCAAAGGGCGGCTGTATCGCGTTCAAACCATACGTTTGATCCATGTTCCCCGATGATGTCAGCGGTGTTGCGAACGATGCGGGCATCAAGGATGGGTTCGCCCTCCTCTGAATAAAATGCCGGGATGGGTACGCCCCAGGTTCTCTGACGACTGATACACCAATCAGGGCGCGACTCGACTGCACCTTGGATGCGGTTCTGTCCCCAGGCAGGCACCCAGTTCACCTTATTGATGGCCTCTAGTGCCTTTTGACGGAAATTTTCGTGGTCAATCTTGATAAACCACTGGTCCATGCCGCGGAAAATGACCGGCGTCTTGCTGCGCCAACAGTGCGGATAGCTGTGGGTGTAATTCTCTTGATGCACGAGCGTGGATTTTTCCTTTAACAATCCGATGACCGACTCGTTCGCCTCACTCTTGCCCTTCTTTTCAAGGATGGATTTGCCGAGGAGATCTGCAGGCATTTGCTCGGATATTGGAAGGTCGTCGGTGTGGATGAATTGCC
>CAZAIZ010000206.1:0-3927 GCA_964485275.1 uncultured Pedosphaera sp. | reverse complement strand
AAAAGGAATTCATGGCCGAGCAGAAGAAGCGCTCTGCAGAAGAAAAGAAGACTGCGGGCAAGCCCTTCTATAAGGCTCGCAATGCAAAGCTCAAGGAACTGTTCACTGAAAAGCAATTGACCCAGTGGAAGGAGTTTCAGGCCAAGCAGAGGGCTGCCAGAGAGAAGAAGGCACAGGAGAAGAAGTAAGCCCTTTCTCAAGATCGATTCACACAGCGGCCCTTAATAAGGCCGCTTTTTTTGTAGGACCCAGCAATTTTTTAAGTGCAAATCACCTGATACGTGCTCTAATGGAGCCCAACAGTCCTGAGCAATTTATGAAACATACATCTCTCATTCTTTCGACGCTTGCCGGAGTACTGGCAATTTCAACCAGTGCCCAAGACAAGCCAAAGGTTATACCTCAACGTCTTCAATTGCAGGTTCGCCCTGCTGGCGGGGCATTACTGGTTCGCCCTGCCATCCTCCCGCGAGGCGTTCAGCTGGATCTTACTGAGGCACAGCAGCAGCAAATTGCCGCCCTGCGAAAAGATTACAGTGATGCCAGGCGTGAATTGACGCAGAACCGTGAACTGGACCCGCAGGATCGGCGCGATCAGATGCGTGACCTCTCCAACGATCTACAGGAGGGTATTAAGGCCATCTACACACCTGAGCAAAAGGCCAAACTTGATGAAGCACAAAAGCAAGCAGCCAAGCGCCGCGAAGAAATGCAAAAGCTGCGCATCGTCCTGTCGGACGAACAAAAGGCAAAAGTGAAAGAGCTGAGCGCCAAACGCATGGACGCTCTAAAGCAAGCCCGAGAGTTGCCTCAGGAAGAAAGGCAGGCTGCCTATAAGAAAGCTTCAGATGAATACCGCAAGGAATACGATAAACTCCTGACCAAGGAGCAGAAGGAGAAACAAAAGAAACTGCGGGAGCTTCAAGGGAATCGACAGAACATTCGTATCCAGGCGGCCCCTTTCGGTGGGCAAATACGACCGCCACAGCCCCTGCGGATACTCCCGGTTCCAGGTGAAGGCCCGTTACGAGAGGTCAAACCGCTCCGCATTCAACCCCGCAAAGCGGACTAACCCCTTTAAGGGCCCTTAATTTGCTTCCCCTCAAGGAGCGGCCCCAATAAGGGTCGCTTTTTTACTCCGGCAGGGCCTTTCCTCACCGCCGGTACACCAACTGTGTATCGATCTGGAAAGTTTGCCCGTCGCTTTTCGCGAGGTAAATCTTGTGTAAAACGTTTTCCTTTCCTTTACCCCAGGTCCACGCATTACGGCGACTGAGATCTCCATTGGCCGCAATCACTGCACTTCCAAAATCCAATTCGATGGTCTTTTGGTTTTTAATCTCATACACTTTTCCCTCTTTCCCTTTCTTTAACCGGAAACTCACATGCTTCAACTCAATTGGCTTATCGGTCAGGTTAACCAGTTTGTAATGATAAAAATCAGTATCGTCTGTACTCCAATTCCTGTTAATTTCGGTTTCCACCGGTTCTTCGGGAACCTTGCCCAGGTACTGGCACTCGATTCTCACCCGTTCTGTTCCTCCATCATCCTTCACAATCGCCGTATAACTCCTCTCATCCTTTTCCCATTCGACTTCTATTTTCCCGGCAACCTTATCCCGGGAACAACCCGATAGGAGGACAACCGAACAAATGATCAGGCTCAATTTACTGAATAATTTTTGCATCTTTATATTCTCCTTCGCTTTTCAAAATTTATTTAACCGCCACAGCCGCCGCCACAGCCGCCGCCACAGCCACCACAGCTGCTCCCACAGCTGCTCCCGCACCCGCTACTACATCCCCCACAGCCGCTGCATCCCCCACAGCCATATACTCCACGCCCACTGCCCGCACTCTCCACGAGCAGGCCGAGGAGACGGAGTCCTCCCCAAATAAAGAGCGCAACCGCACCAACTGAGGTAACGACACAGCAAAATGTGATGAGCAACTCTTTTAATTCAGTCATGTAAGATAAAATCTAACCACCGCAGCTTCACCGAAGCACACGAGTTTGGAACCTAGAGGGTTAATCCAACCCAGTCCACTATAATCCCGGATAGAAATTATAGTGGCCATTAAGATTCATGACCAAGGTCCGGAGCATAACTTTTTTATTTGGGGACATCTCTCACTTGTGACCCATTTCCATTATCGCATGATTCATCCATGCGATGGTTATGCATTCTGGTGGTTCTGGACCTCCCCCTATTGGCTGAGTCTCCCAAGCAAATCGTGGAATTGTGGCGCACGCTCCCCAAGTTGGCCAAAACCACACCGGATAAAGCCTACAATAAACTCAATACCTGGCTGCCGGATTTGGGATTGCGCGGCCTTTATGCCAAGGCACAGTTCGCTCTTAACCTAAGCCAGCTGGAAAAGGTTTCGGGCCATAAAATATATCTGACCGGACCGCATAAAGAGGGCGAACTCAATTTGAATGTTCGGAGTGATTTCGGCCATTATAACCCGAAGTTCCTGCAATGGGCTGCTGCCAACGGCATTCCCGGCCTCAAGGACCCCAAGCTGCGCAGGGAATTACAGCCGGTTTACGAGAAGTTTCTGCGCAGCCGCGCCCGTTCCTTTTATGCTGCCTACAAAAACCTGCACGCCAATCCCAAGCGCCTCCAACGTGCCACAGATAAATACAACGATTTAATGGCTGCAGAAAAACCTGCTTTTGCGATGCAGGAATTCTTTCGGGCAGATGCAGACCGG
The DNA here is from genome assembly GCA_964485275.1 of uncultured Pedosphaera sp. Lineage (GTDB taxonomy): Bacteria > Verrucomicrobiota > Verrucomicrobiia > Limisphaerales > UBA1100 > UBA1100. The sequence continues at coordinate 1,209 of CAZAIZ010000206.1, read as the reverse complement.
ATGAGAAATTCCGGCCTGGATTGGTATGAAACCAATGTGGCACACATCTTCTGGCTTCGACGTTCCATCGATGGCTCTGCCAAGGCCTGCCACAGTCTCGTGGTTGCTCTCCTGCAGACACACGATGCCAAATGGTTAAAGGAAAACCTCTAAAAGAAAGTATTAGGTAATCTAATTTGCCCTATCAGGCAACTGATGGAACATTGTATTCAGCCGGTTTGGACAGGACCCCATTTCCGGCATGTTACGAGACACAGACACCAGCCCGGTTATCGGCGGTTGCGTCCAAAATACAGCCGATAGGTCGGGGGCGGCGGAATTGAGCAACAGGGGGCATGGCCTCTACACAGAGACCCTTGCCAGTAGGAAATTCAAAACTCCTGCATTGCCCCCAGCATCCCACAGTTCAGTTCCGCCGCTTTCTTTTCTACCGAACCCAAAGTTCACTTTTCTCCACCGGCTGGTCGGTGCGTCGAGCTCGCAATTGAATGTAGGGAGCAATGTATTGCCCACGATATTCAAAGCTTCCGGGCTGAGCTGAGGAATCGGCAAACTTGGGCTCAGTCACTGCCTCAATCACGAAGCCTGCCTCACACAACCCACCGAGTAAATCCCCCCACCGATGCAGGAATTCCATGGTGCCCTGCTCACGATGGGGGCCGGAACGTTTGGCCGGAGAAAGCGCCCCGTCCAGATAATAGGGCCAATCAATCACGAACCCGTTTGGTGCTGGAGCCAGATCAACCTGAAGATTGGTCGGCTGCTTATGCCGACTGATATAAACCCCGCCAGGCTGCATCACGCGAGCCAGCTCGCGATAGGCAAGACGAATGTCGGGCACGTAACAGGTGCTGACCGGCTGCATCACTGCCTCATACTCAGCCTCGGGCAACATGGACAAGTCATCAATGGAGGTCTCCACTGTTTGCACCTGCAGCCCTCTTGCCTCGACAAGTTCGCAATCGAGCTTGAGCATCTCGGGGCTGATATCCACTACCGTGACATGTGCCCCCGCATTGGCAAGCATCGGCCCATGCCGACCGCCGCCTGCCCCAAGGCAAAGAATGCGTTTGCCAGAGACATCGCCGCCCAGCCAACCAAGAGGATCGAGAATTTCCAGGGGCCGTGATATTTCATCATCGGTCGCAGCAACAGTGAAACGTTTGCCTCCTCGAACGCGGGCATCCCATGCGGCTCGGTTGTGGTCGT
>CAZAIZ010000205.1:0-3949 GCA_964485275.1 uncultured Pedosphaera sp. | reverse complement strand
GGATTGGTAGCCGCCCGGCGATTGAGCTTCGGTTTGATCCAAGGGCGGCTTTTTTTGTGCCTAATTTAATGAAAGTTATTTGTGGGGAAGGTTGAGTTGGGGATTGTAGGGCAACTCAATCAATAGACCTTTTCCCAATCAAAGTTTTGGGTGACGGTTTTTTCTGATCATATCCCTCAATATTTTATCGCGTAAATCGCTATCCTTTTCATAAGACTCAGGAGCCTGCCTTTTCTTCTTTGGAATGGGCATTAACAGCAGATCCAGTTTCCACAAAAGATGGCGTCCAAACTTGAAGATATGTCCAACCATTAATCTTCCTCCTCCATTAACAGTTGAAGTTCTTGTTTAAAAAGTTTTCCTACCCGATGCTTTGCCATGTAGATTTGGCCGGAGCTGAAGTGAAGTTTGCTTTTAATTTCCTCCACACTCCATTCCTTGAGTACATAGCAGTCAAATATCTGGAATTGTTGGGCGCTGACCTGTTGTTTCACCCGATCCAACGCGATTGAATGGATGTTGTTCAGCCATTCCTGTTCCCAGATTTTTTCCAGCTCGAAGCCTTCGGGGTCGGGAAGGGATTCATCCAGACCGGAGGTTTCATTCTCGGTTTTCTGGTTGGTGTTTTTTTCCGGTCGACGGCTGGTTTTACGCCAGTGATCCATAATTCTAGAACGGGTGATTACCTTGAGCCAGCCTTTGAATGACCCTTTTTTCCGGTTATATTCAAATTCTTTGATTTTCCTTAAGACTGTCAGGATTGTCTCCTGAACCACATCCTGCGCGTCGGCGTCTGCCAGGCCAGATTTTCTCGCGACATTATAGATGAGTTTCCAGTAGGTATTATAGAATTCCAGCCAGGTTAGCTGATCCTCCTCATTTTTCATTCGGCCCAAAAGTGAGCTGCGGGTTGCTAGAAACTTCGTTTCGTCCATTTTGGATACTTTCGTTCAATAATGTATACGCACAGATTTGGGCAATCTAACAAGAGAGGTAAACTTTTTTCATTTTTATTGTGAGAAGTCATCCAAATCCAGCGTACGCAAGTAAACGGTACATGAAATGAAAACAAAACAATATAACATTGAGACTACAAAAACATGGGCATTTACACTGGTTGAGCTTCTGGTGACCATTGCAATTGTCGGCATTCTCGCTTCTCTGCTCCTGACTGTATTGGCCCGCTCAAAAACTAAGGTGATGATGCTGGCCAGCCAAAATAATCTCAAACAGATTACTTCGCAGTGGACCGTTTATGGTAATGATAATGAGAGCAACTATCCCCATAGCAAGGACGATGGCAATACACGATGGGCCAGGGTAATGCGCAGGGAGCTGGGGACTGAGACAATGAAGAGCCCCGCAAGCGTGTCAAATGGCAGCTATGCAAATGACAGCAAGAAGCTCAAAACGGAACATTCGGGTTCGATTATTGAAAGTTGGGCTTCATCAGGCACCAAGAAGACAGCCGTAAAGGTTCCGGTAACAGTTCAGGAGAAAGTTCCTGTTAAAACAGTCACCAAAACATTGGTCGCTAATCCGAGGATAGGATTAATATATTTCAACGACTGCTCTAAGTCTTCATCCCGGATCGAGGGTGTTTTGAACGAGGGGGCTTTGCTGGGCGGAAATGGTCATTTGTCATCGGTCGTACCTGGAACCGGAGATTCCTTCTCGGTTGGATTTTGGATCAAGAGAATGAATCAGGGGGGTGGTGTTTTCGAAATTGGATCGTCACATGACAACAGGCTCACCCTTTCATTAACTGAAGATGGCAAGCTGTTTATTCGACGAATCAATCGAGTCATCAGTTCTACGCCCGTTTTGGGTGGCACAACCAAGGTTCCCCTGACCGCCGTTCTGGTGGGCTCGGTGCCAAAGGATGAATGGACGCATGTTTTCCTTCAGTTTGAGAATGATACAAAGGTGTACCTCAATAATTCCCTGGCATGCACGGCCCGGTTCAACGCAGTGGGATTGGGTGGTGCTCCAATGAAATTCGGTTTAGCCGGGGCAACGGATTTGGCGACTGTATCGGGGCGGGCTTCAATACAGGCAAGCCCGGTAGGATGGGGCAGGGTAACGGGGGCTCAGGCAATTGATGGGGACCGGGTGACCATTTTCCATGGTGATGAATACAGGAATCACACCTTTGTCATTGATTTGGGGCGACCCAGAAAGGTTTCAGAGATCACCATGCTGGAGGGCTTCTACAAGACTCAGCCCCAATACTCCGATTGGGTTCACGGCATCATTAATCGGTATGGGCTGGAGTGCTCCTCTGACGGAGTGAATTACACCTCAGTATTTGCTCCCTATCAGCTTGATAATCGGCTGGTGCGAAACAATGCCTACACGCGGACGTTCCCGGAGGTAACCGCGCGTTACTGGAGGGTTGCATCCACTGGGCGTTTCGGGGTTGTGACCTTTACCTCGGAAATTGAGTTGTGGGCTGAGTCAGCCTTCCAGGGCGGGATCGATGAGGTGCGGGTATATGATCGCCCATTAAATGATAGAGAGATCGAGTGTCTAGTCGATTGCGAGTATGACCCGGTGTACGATATGGATTACGTCATCAAAACCATCATCCGTTCGGTGACAAAATATATAACCAAGTACGAGTACCAAAAATTTGGGGAACCCATAGAGTCTTCTTATTCGATTAATGCCTGGGCGCAGGACGGGCATCCATTAGCAAAAAATAATTGGGATAAATTTTATACCACCTGGGAATCGGGCTCGAGTGACACGCCCATTTTTACTGAGGGAATCTGGGCAGACGTAATGCCCCGGCCCACCGATAAAGCTCCCAAGAATTTTCTCGGCGGAGATTCTGGCATGTCACGTATCTGCATTGACCGGTATGGGAACAGGGCCAACAACGTTGCGTTCTTTGACGGGAGCGTTCGCAGTGTCCATTTGCAGAACCTCTGGAGCCTCCAATGGCATCAGGACTGGAAAGCCCCGGTCAAATTGCCTGAACTCCCGAACGAATAATGGGATTGGGTTTTATCGCGGAGAAACATAAGATGCAGACCCAGTCCACAGCACAAGCTCTCGTCATGCCGGAAATCCAAAACCATCAATTGCTCAAGCAGATTGGAGAGGGCAAGTACGGGGAAATCTGGCTGGCACGGCATGAGTCGGGCGAGGTGCGGGCCTTGAAGATTGTTCGCCGGGACCATTTCCAGAGTGCCAAGCCTTATGACCGGGAATATTACGGTATTAAGAAGTATGAACCGGTTTCCTGCCAGCACGATGAATTGATTGATATCCTGGAAGTGGGCCGGGATGAGGAGGCAGGGTATTTCTATTATACCATGGAATTGGCGGATGACCGCTCCAGTGGGCGGCATGTGGATCCGCAGAAGTACATGGCCAAGAGCCTGCTCTCTGAATTGCGGGCAAGGGGAAACTTTACTTCACGCGACTGTATGAGCCTTGGCGCCACGATTGCCCGGGCAGCCGATTGCATGCACAAGGCTGGGTTGGTTCATCGGGATATTAAACCGGCCAATATCGTTTATCTCAATGGCACGCCCAAGCTGGCGGACATTGGCTCGGTGAAACTATTGGATGATTCCATTTCCATTGCCGGCACAGAGGGTTACATGCCCCTGGAAGGGCCAGGCCGACCGGCTGGTGATATTTTTAGCCTCGGCAAGGTGCTTTATGAGATGTCTACGGGTAAAGACTGTGCGCAGTACCCTGAGCTTCTAGATTCGTTTGAGGAGAGTATTCATCCTGAATTACAGGGCCTGCGCAAAATTATCCTGAAATGTTGTGCGAGAATGCCAGAGGCCCGCTTTAAGGATGCAGGAGCCCTGGCTGAGGCGTTGGACAGGGTGGTTAATCCGCCATCATTTAAGATCTCGCCGGCTATTATCCTTGGTGGCCTCGCGCTTTTGGGACTCCTCGGATATATCCTTTACAGCGTTCTAAAATAATT
>CAZAIZ010000204.1:0-3963 GCA_964485275.1 uncultured Pedosphaera sp. | reverse complement strand
GGGGTAGGGGTGTCTCGGTCACACAAAAGAGCGGTGAAGCCATTGGCTTCCAGAATCTCGGCGACAGCCAGGGAAAAATCACGGCCGAGGAACCGGGCATCATGCCCGATAATGATGTTGGGTTTAAGTTTGGCTAGGACAGAGGTTTTCTTGCGGCGTTCAGCCTTGAGATAATCGGCAATTGCCTGAGTGGTAAGCCGGACCCTGTCGAAGGTGAAATCCTTGGCAATCAGGCCGCGCCAACCGGAGGTCCCAAACTTAATGGGAGGCAGTTCTTCCATGGAAACCTAATTTTTCCAGTCAAAGGCTTTCTTTTTGAGGGCATATATGTAGCCCACAAAAAGAATGCCCAGAAACGAGATCATGGAACCGAAGATTAAGGGGGCGTTCTCGGCCAGCATTTCCTTGTAAACAACGGCCCAAGGGAAGAGGAATACCACTTCGATGTCAAAAAGGATAAAGAGCATGGCCACCAGATAGAATTTAACCGACATGCGCGGGGCTCCAGCACCTTCAGGCAACATGCCACATTCATAAGGGGTATCCTTGATTGGCTCGCCCTTGGCCCGTTTGCCAATGACTTTTGAAAAGATGAGCATTCCAGCAGCAAAAGCAATGGCTACGCCCAGAAGGATGAGTACTGCAAGATATTGGGTCAGTTGACCGTCCACGCCCTTCTTTCTAGGGGTTGGTTTAATTTGAGTCCAGTGCAAACGATTTGTGGCTTGCGTTTTTGCGAGAGATTTCCATGATTCGCCGCCCGTGGAACCGCTGGAAAATACTACCGAGGAAGACAAGCTGACTCTATTCATGGAATGGTTGCTGGCTAATTGGGTGCAAGTGGTCCTGGCGGTTGCTATAGCTCTTGGTGCGGGTGCGATCATTTATAAGAGGAATGTGGATGCTGTTGAAAAAGAAGAGACGGCTGCAGAGGATTTATTGGCGGCAATTTACCCTGAGTTTGAAGTCGATACAGTTGATTTAACCAAGCCTGTTTACGAACGTTTGCGTAAGGTAGCACAGGATTATCCGGAGACCAAGGCAGCTAACAATGCAGTATTTCTGGAGGCCAGTGCCCTATATGGAGAGGGTGAGTTTGCCAAGGCGAAGGCAGCTTTTAGTTCTTACCTGAATCTAGCAGGTACTGGACCCTTGTCTGCGGCTGCGCAATTTGGATTGGCTGCCGCAGAGGATGCTGATGGAGAAAAAGAGAAAGCTGAGAGCAGTTATAAGGTTGTGATTTCTAGTTATAGTACAGCTCCGGAAGCCATGCAGGCGCGAGTTGCCTTGGCTAAGATATTATTGGATAAACCCAATCCTGAGATTGAACAGGCTAAGCAGTTGCTTCTTGCAGCTTCGCAGGAAAGCCAAGCAGGTCGAATCCCCGGGTTCTGGGGAAGGGAAGCAGAGCGCATGTTGGTCCCTCTTCAGGGTAAAACAGAGACTAAGCCCGACATGGGCGGTGAGTCATCTGGAGATACCAATGGGACCAAAGAGAACAAGTAGACAGGCTTAGTTCTTTTAGTGAATAACCCTCCCTTGCGATAATATTTGTTATTGGATATTTCTCCTCATGCACTGCTTGAGGTGCTGCAAGGAGGATATCTATGGCTGAAGTTACAGGCACACCGCCCGTGGAATATCGGGCTGCTACTGAATTACCCCAAACAACCACTGACCAAACCGGCTGGGAAGTGCGTCCCGAGTGGTCGCAAGAGGAGAAGAATGAAGGCTATACACCAGTGCAGCAGGTGGCGGCTGAATTCATAGGTACATTTGTCTTCGTTTCAGTGGCTGTTTGCACAACATACTGGTGGTATCCGGATTTTGTGGCTATGGGCTTGGCATGTGGTTTAACTGTCGCAGTGTTGGTGTCAGCTTTTTCACGATTGGGTAGTGGACAGTTTAACCCGGCAATTACTCTTGGTTTGCTGTTGGGGGGGCGTCTTCCATTAGCCCGGGCCATGATGATTTTACCAGCTCAAGTGGTGTCGGCTGTGTTGGCCTGCTTCATTCTCTCAAGTCTTTTGGGGGCCAACGAAAAAATGAATTGGATTCAACTTGGTCCCATTGATGAAACCACCGGGCAACAGACCGCCACCATGAAAGCTCCTATCGAGGCGGCTACGCCGTTTGTCCCGCCAAGAATGGAAATACCCGAGCCTATTGGGCAAGTGGCTCCTCGAGAAGTGCCGAATTCCCAGCGGGTAAGTGTGGTTAAGGCGATTGTCATCGAGGTGATGCTGACTTTCTTCTGGGGGTTGGCGGTTTTTGCCGGATTACGAAATGAGAACCGGCAAATGGCGGGTCTCTTTGTCGGCGGCTCAGTGGCCGTTGGGCTATTGTGTGGAGGTATTCTTACTGGGGCAGTAATGAACCCGGTTCGTGCATTCGGGCCTGCAGTGGTTTCAGGTCAGTGGGATTTTCAACTGATCTATTGGGTTGGGCCGATGATAGGAGGGGCATTGGCTGGCGTGATTTTGGGTCAATTCCTCTTCCGTGACGACGAACCTTTGTAGGGGTCAATGGATCAGCCCGTTTCTGTCGCCGCCGGATTGATATTCCGGAAGGGGAAGCTACTTATTACCCAACGTCCGGCCGGCAGCCATCTGCAAGGCCTCTGGGAGTTTCCAGGAGGAAAATGTGAGAGTAACGAAACGCTTCCTGAATGTCTTCAACGCGAAATCTTTGAGGAACTGGGGGTGGCGGTGAATGTTCGTGGCTGCCTTGAGACCTTGGAGCATGCTTATCCTGAAAAGACTGTGAGGCTTTCTTTCTTTCGTTGTGAACTGGCTGTGGGAGAACCTGAAGGCATGGAAGGTCAGGCAATCGCCTGGATTAGTCCTGAGCAGTTGGGGGATTATTCTTTTCCCGAAGCTGACGCGAAACTGCTTCAAAAACTACACGATAACGAGGATTGGTGGGCAGGGAAATGAATGGTCGGACCGGTGTGACTCGAACACACGACCTCCTCGTCCCGAACGAGGCGCGCTACCAGGCTGCGCTACGATCCGTGCCTTGAGATATAGCGAATAACAGAAAGCAAATGCAACGATGTTTTGCGTTTTAGGAATGAATTGACTGTGACGGATTACGGGTTATATTGACAGGGTAACAATTGGCCCAATGCGGAGAATTATAGTCATTCTGTTAGGTTTATCGGCGTTTTTGGACGCCTCACAGGTATTGGCTTCTCAAGCTATAGGGACACATCGCTTTAGCCTTCGTTGGAATGGAGTGAATCGCGGGCAACCATTGCCCTTCGCCCGTAGTTTGAGTCCGTTTTTCTCGACGGGGCGGCAGAGTTGGAACGGTTATAACCGAGGGCTCCCCCTACGGCTTTCAGGGCGTTCCACCCCCCTTATCCCCGTGTTCCCTTGGGTTCCCACCAATTCCATTACCTTTACCACCAATCGGGTGATGTTCCCTGATACCCTGCATGTTTTGTTTTTGGGTAATAATATTACCGGTGCACATAGTCTGGACTCTGTGCTTACAACGATGAGCCAGCACGGTAAACAGAAGATTAAGGCAAAGACCTATGCTCCTCCGGGGTATACTCTCTTCAGTCACTCGGTTGATGTTCATAGTCATACCAATATCAGCACTTCCTTTCCGGATTTGAAAAACTTTACCAACCGTATTCCTCAACATGTGATTGTTCTTCAGGAACATACCCGCGCTCCGGTGTATACGCCGGGTATTACACTCTCCTCAGCTCAACGTCTCGACGTGGTGGCTAAGGCGGCAAAAACACAAATGGCTTTTCTTTTGCCTCATGCTCTTGGGGATCAATTTTATAGCACCAAGCAGATGTACCAAAAGGCTGAGGCAAGTGTCTATGGGATTGCTCAACAACTTAATGCCCCGGTCATTCCGGCGGGATTGGCTTGGCAATTGGTTGAAGCGCGCCATCCGGAAATTAATCTGCGTGATCGAGGCGGGTTCTTGCCTTCCCAGCAC
>CAZAIZ010000203.1:0-3974 GCA_964485275.1 uncultured Pedosphaera sp. | reverse complement strand
CCTTGTTAACTTCAGCAGAGGTTATGGTTTCTATCACAGGATTGGAATTTGCCTACACGCAAGCACCCAGGCAAATGAAGTCCTTTATTCTGTCTCTGTTCCTGTTGACCGTTTCACTGGGGAATGTCCTCACAGGCGTAGTCACGAGCCTTACTACAAATACTAAAGGCGAATCCAAATTCAGCCTAACCCAGGAGCTCTGGTTCTGGGCAAGCCTGATCTTTGTTGCCGCAGCTATCTTCGTTCCTGTAGCTAAATCGTATCAGCCCAAGGAATATCTTCAGGAAGAAGATGACTCAGGGGAAGAGTTGGACCCAGGAAAGGCCTAAAACCGACAAAGTAGGCCCAAAAGCGCTATTGACACTAAGTCCTATTTTTGGTCTCATCCGCCTCCCTTTTCACAATTTTTTGGTATTTTCTAATGTATGCAGTATTTGAAACCGGCGGCAAGCAGTACCGCGCCTCAGCTGGCGATCTACTTAAGGTAGAGAAGCTCGGTAGCGAGAATGGTGCGACCGTTACGTTTGATCGCGTGTTGCTTGTCAACAATGACGGCAAAGTCACTATTGGAACACCAACGGTGGACAAGGCCTCGGTAACTGCCGAAGTAATCGATGCAGAGCGTAAGGATAAGAAAATCCTGATTTTCAAAATGAAGCGGCGCAAAACTTATCGCCTCAAGAAGGGCCACCGCCAGCGTCATTCAATCGTTAAAATTACCGACATCAAGGCCTAACCCAAGATTCATCATGGCACATAAAAAAGGACAAGGCTCCTCCAAGAATGGACGCGACAGTAACGCAAAACGACTGGGCCTCAAGCGCGGAAATCAGCAGCTTGTAGAAGCGGGGACCATCATCGTGCGCCAGCGCGGCACCCAGCATATTGCTGGATCGAACGTCGGCATGGGGCGTGACCACACTCTCTTTGCCTTGCAAACCGGTCGTGTACGCTTTGACCGCAATAAAGGCAAGAGCCGGGTGAACATTGATCTGGTTGAGGTGGTAAAAAACTAAGCCAGACCAATAACTACTTTCACTGGCGAGGTTTGATACCTCGCCTTTTTTTGTTGGCGAAGGAATAATCAAGTCATGTTCATTGATCAGGTGAAAGTTTATGCCCGCGCTGGCCACGGTGGAGCCGGATGTGTGTCCTTTCGCCGGGAGCCCTACGTGCCAAAAGGTGGCCCCGATGGAGGCAATGGCGGTCGCGGTGGCAGTGTCATCCTCGAAGCCAGCCACGATCTCAATAATCTGATCGCCCAGTTCTACGTGCCACGCCTCATCGCCAAAAATGGGAATCCCGGGGAAGGCCAAAAGAAAAGTGGCCATGCCGGTAAAGACCTCATCATTAAAGTTCCCTGCGGCACAGTTGTTTGGAAGTTTCCTGATTTGGACACGGGGTCCGGGGATCCTGAGCCTGAAATGGTACAAGGTGAAAGGGGCGAACAGGCACTTTTAATTGATTTTGACGCCAAACCTGAAACGGATAATCAGGAGACCCCAAAACCTGAACTCTCCATCGGCGAAGATGCAGAGATGGTAACCGATCTTACTGATGATGGGCAGCAATTTACACTCTGCACAGGGGGAAGAGGAGGCAAAGGGAACCACCACTTCACCTCATCAACTAATCAGGCCCCAAGATACTCCCAACCCGGTGAACCGGGAACAGAAGGCCACTACCTTCTGGAACTACAGATGGTTGCCGACATTGGACTGGTGGGCTACCCCAATGCCGGTAAAAGCACTTTGCTTAATGCCATTTCCCACGCCAAACCCAAGATCGCCCCTTACCCTTTCACTACCCTCCACCCGCAGATCGGCGTGGTGGAAATGGACGGATGGGAACGTTACACAGTCTGCGACATCCCCGGCATCATCGAAGGCGCCCACAACAACGTGGGGCTCGGCCACGCCTTTTTGAGACATATACGACGTTGCCGAACCCTATGCATTATCCTTGATATGGCCGCCATTGATGACCGCAACCCATGGGATGATTATGATAAGATCTTATTCGAGCTGGAACAATACGATCCTGAACTCATCGCCAAACCGCACCTTGTTGCCGCCAACAAGATGGATGAGGATGTTGCTGAAGCAAACCTCAAAGAATTCCGCAAACGTTTTCCAAAAGTAGAAGTCATGGAAATTATGGCCGCCATTGATGAGGGTGTCCCCGAACTTAAAGAGAGATTCAGGGAGGCGGCAAAAGTGTAAATCACCTTCCCCCCCGCCTCTCATTCACTTATCCTCCGCTGCCCATGTTAAGAGTCGGAATCGTTGGCCTGCCGAATGTCGGTAAATCCACTTTGTTTAATGCCCTCACTCGCTCGAGTAATGCAGAGTCAGCCAACTATCCTTTCTGCACCATTGACCCCAACGTGGGGGTGGTAACCGTCCCGGACGAAAGACTGGCCCCACTCGCCGAAATAGAGGATTCGGCCGAAACCATTCACGCAACGGTCGAATTTGTGGATATCGCCGGGTTAGTCGCAGGAGCTTCGAATGGCGAAGGTATGGGCAATCAGTTCCTCAGCCACATACGTGAGGTCGACGCAGTAGTGCAGGTGGTCCGTTGTTTTGAAGACTCAGAAATTCACCACGTGGCAGGTGAAATTGATCCGGTGCGCGATATCGAAACCATTACCACAGAACTTATCCTTGCTGACCTGGACAGTTTGCGCCGCCAAATACCCAAGCTGGAAAAAGACTCCAAGCGTGGAGATAAAGAAGCTACCCTTAAGCTAAAGCTCGCTCAAAAAATCGAGCCCCATCTTGATGAAGGCAAGCCGGCTATCACCTTTGAGCTTGAAGAGGAAGAAAAGGCTATCATCCAATTTCTTTCTCTTCTTACAGGTAAACCCACCATCCTGGCTGCCAACGTAAAAGACAGTGATTTAGCCGAGGCAGACGACAACCAATACGTTGAGACCGTTCGCGCCTATGGCCGTGAACATCATGGCTGCGACACGGTAGTGATTAGTGCCCAAATCGAGAGTGAATTAGCCGACCTCAATGAAGCCGAAGCTGGGGAATTTCTATCTGATCTTGGCGTAAAGGAAAGTGGGGTGGGCCAACTCATTCGTGCCGCTTACCATCTTTTGGGACTCCGCACCTACTTCACCTCCGGCCCCAAGGAAACACGTGCCTGGACAATACGGATAGGGGATACCGCCCCACAAGCTGCAGGCGTCATCCACACCGATTTTGAGCGCGGGTTCATCAAGGCTGAAACCGTTAGTTATGAGGCTCTCATTGAGTACGGCTCAATTCAGGTGACCAAGGAAAAGGGATTATACCGCCAAGAGGGAAAGGATTACGTGGTTCAGGATGGGGACGTGATCTTGTTTAAATTCAACGTTTGAAAAACTAGTCGCCCCTCATCTTGGCCAACTGCTCCTGAATCGAGAATGTCCTCCAGTAATTGCCTGTGCTTCACGGACAGAAGGAAAGCCAGCAAGTACCAACATTATCGCTTGAGTCCGATAACGCTCAACACGATTGACCAGGACACCAGCCGGTCAAGTTTATGACTGCGTTCTTCCACATTACAGTGTTACTCGTTGAACGCCTTTGCCCGGCTCACGGATTCACAGCACGCCTCCACGTCAGCCAAACTTGCTTTGTCCAGAAAAAACACGAACTTCAATTGGGCGTTGGCGTTCTTGTGCTCGTCCCTAAACTTTCGCATAATTCCCAATGGGGTGATTACCTTTTTCCCAAGCACTTCTTCCATCTGAAAATCTAACAGTCCCTCATAGGCGTGATAGACCAGTTCGCTGCAAACCAATTTGGAGGCCGTGTTAAAATCAAAATTAAAATCATAGGGCTTTCCGTAATCAGCAAAGGCACGTCGGATGGCCGTTGCCTTTTGGGACCGACTCAGGTTCGGCCGCAACACCGCCACGTAATCAGCATGCAACGAGTGCTCTGCACTGGCAAAAACCACCCCATCACTGACGGCCTCCA
>CAZAIZ010000202.1:0-3992 GCA_964485275.1 uncultured Pedosphaera sp. | reverse complement strand
CCGTCGCTACCGTGGCAGTTGATGCAGAGGTTATTGTAGATGGCCTGGCCCTTGGCAAAATTCCCGGGGCCCAGTTGCTTGAGGATTCCAGCGTGATCAACTGTATTGGGTTCAACCTTTGCCTTTTGCCCAAAGACCGAATTGGCCAAAACAAGAAGACACCCAAAAATAATCACTGCGGAAAGTCTTATAATAATCAAACTAGATCGTTTCATGCTGTGATTTCCTTTTCTTGAGCCCGGCGCATGGCCAATGCAATTTCCTGCTCCATTTTTTCCAGTGGATTGAGTAATCCCAACGCGTCGGCATAGGGCGTAACTTCGTTGGTTTGCGGATCCCAGTCGATAGGGCCATAGCGCGCCGGCGCAGGCAAACCGGCAAGCACATGACCCATGGCATCGGCCTTGTTAAAGTGCCAATACTCGTAGGGGAAATGAACAAAATCGCGCGCCTCCATCATGGCGGTAATATCCAGGCGGTTCTTTAAATGCTCCTCACTGACAAAAGGCGAGCGCATGGGAGTGCGTTCGCTCATCTCGATGTACGGACCGCCGCGCCACACTTCCTCCCGCTCATCACGATCAAAGACGGAGATATCGACCGCCGAAGCAGACATGTGAGTGCCGGCCTTGGGGATGTTGGCCACCAGCACAAGCGCCCGGCGAAAGACCAGTTCAGGGGGCGGGGTCCCACCATGTTCCCACTCGCATTTCTGTACAATGGCATCAAAGACATCGGGCTTGCGGCCAAGGCGCGTCTGCATGTCGCGTGTGCGATAACCATCCTCGATTTTCAATACCCAACCGCGTTCATTCATGTCACGACCGACGGCAATGAGATCAGCCATCAGCCCTTCGCGAATAAAAAACAAGCGGTCCAGATCATCGACGATTTTGCTCCCAGAAAAGAGCATCTCCACTCCATCCGCCTCGGCCGCCGCACGAATGTCAGCCAGACCCTCGCCGCATTCCTCCACTTCAAAGGGCAGAAGACGTTCCACCAGTTCATGCCCGGCCTCCATCTGCTCTGCCCAATAGGCTCGCCCGTCCGTTTCATTTGAAAGTGTCCTGGTCATTTCAACCGTTCCCTCAGGATTTCAGGCAAGCGCTTATCTTTCAGATTAATAATTCGAATATTCTTATCATTCTTCAATTTTGCACCTGAAGTAGTACGCCCGTTTTCAATCTGCATTTTCAACAAGTCAATCATCCTGGAGACACGCTCAGGATTTTGCGACGCCAGATTCCTGTCCTCGTGCGGGTCATTGGCAAGATTGAAAAGCTGTACAAAGGGTGCGGCAACAAGATCTGTATCCTTTAACTTACCCTTAAAAACCTTCAAGGCCCTGCTCCAAGCCAACTCCGGCATTGGATCGTTGCCATTGGCATTGGGTGAATTAATTTTTGCACCACTGCCAGGGCAAACGCAAAGCTTCCAGTTTCCTTCACGCACCACAAAGGCAGTTACTGATTGAAGGATTAAACTTTTCCGCCTTCCTTTCGAATTTGGATTTTTCAACAAGTTGGCGAAACTGATCGAGTCAGGCCCCTGGACATCCGAAAGCTTTATTCCGGCCAACTCAGAAAACGTGGCCATGAAATCATTTAAACCTACCAGAGCATCACAACTCTTGCCTTTGGCAATTACTCCGGGCCAACGGGCGATCAATGGCACCCGCAAGCCTCCTTCATAAACCGAAAACTTATAGCCACGGTGAGGTCCACTGGGAAAATGGCCCTGGGCTTCGAGTTTCTTGATCTGCGCAGGGGTCGCTTTCAGGATATTCCCCGCATAGGGCGCGGGACCATGATCAGAAGAAAACATGATCAGGGTATTTTGCTCAAGACCTCGAGCTTTCAAGGCATTCACAACCCGCTCAACAGAGTGGTCCACTTCCATGACAAAATCGCCATAAACCCCCAGCTTACTTTTACCGCGCCATTTTACTCCGGGACTCGTCGGGGTATGGGGTGCGGTTAGTGCCAGGAAGAGAAAGAAGGGATTGTCCTTCTTTTGTTTTCTGATAAACGATTCGGCTTCTGTGTAGAATGTTTCCAATACTTCATGATCCTGAAAACCCTTTTCGGCCGGGCCCACCCGATTAAAGGCGCTCCAACCTTTTTGAGCCGTAATCTCTCCCTGCCAAACATTATTACGGGCGTAGGCGTAGGGATACATGTCCAATGAGCCGGGCAAAATAAAACTGGAATCAAACCCAAACTGTACTGGTCCGTAGACGAGCGGTTTTTTGAAATCCACGTTGGTGAGACCCTGACTCTTTCCATCCTTGGTGGCCATGGTCGTCCCCAGATGCCATTTACCCACATAGCCAGTGCGGTAACCGGCTTTTTTAAGCAACTTACCCAGCGTCCATTTCTCGGTATTTGGTCGGGGGCCACAAAAACCCCAGGGACCATTATTGACTGTCGCTCCGAACCGCCAGGGATAGCGACCGGTCATGATTGCTCTACGCGTAGGACCGCAGACTGAAGCATTGGGATGAGCATCTGTGAAACGCAAACCTCCGGCGGCCAACGCATCAATATTGGGGGTATCAATCAGGCAACGTTTCCCACCATAACAACCGACATCTCCGATCCCCAGATCATCAGCAAGAATAAATACAATGTTAGGCTTTTTTGTTTCAGCAAAAGCTGCCAAGGGAAAAATTAAAGCCAATAGAATCGAATAAGATTTATTCATCGGGAAAAGGGATTGTATCCATCATCGAAGATTTTCACCAGAAAATGGTTAGCCTTAAACTTCAGTCAACGTTCCAATGCTGCCGCCAAAAGACTTGGGTAACGTTTGAGGTGACTCACGCGCGTCAGCGCGTTGAGTCCACCGTCTTGTTCGCATCCGATTAGGGCCTCTTAACCAGCTTCTCCCCCGTCTTCGGCATCGCCAGCGTCGGTTCGCCCTCGAGATAACCGAGAGCCTTTAAGAATCTGTCCGCTTCGATGAGAGTGACATCGGTCCAAGGTTGCCTGTTAAAGAAGGCATGCCTCTGCCCAGCGGCGATCCGAACCTCTACGGAGTCAGCAATGTTGAGTGAGGATATCTTCGCGCGCGCAGCTTTCCACCCTTTTTTTAACCACGTGTCCTCGCTTCCAAAAAATACAATAGCAGGCGGTAAGTCATCTTTGAGGTGTTGCAAGAAGTCGACTTCTGAATCCTTGGCATCTGCGGCACCCAGAGCCGGATTGAATAAGAGGTAAGCCGCAACAGTTGTGTCGTATTTCTTGGAGTCTCTGGGATCGTTCAACTCGGGATTAGTAGTTGCCAGCAAGCTAATATGGCCCCCGGCCGAGCCCCCGCCTGCGACAATTTTCCGCGGATCTATGCCAAGTTCTACCGCATTCTGCTTGTACCAGCGAATGGCGCTCTTCGCGTCGGTTATGCAGACGCGCTTCCGAGATTCTGTTCTTTTAGCTTTTTCGGTGCGGGCCTTTGGGGCGAGCTTGTAGGTTACAGTGGCGGCGACGAGCCCCCTTGTGGAAAAGTAATGGCAAAGATAACGGAACTGCTTCCGATGTCCTCCGCCCCAGCCGCCCCCATGAAACATAATGATGCCCGGAACAGCCTTCGTTGCCGGGTCATGATCCTTCGGAAAAAAGATTTCCATCTCGCGAGCGGTATCGCCCTCCTGTTTGTAGATGTGCACTTTGCCCTCGGGAGCGTCTGCACTGCTGACCTGCTCGGCATGAAGGGAGGATAACGCAAATATAGAAATGATAATCAAAGAAATCTGTTTCATAATGGATCTGTTTTTCTTGCTAACGTCTGCCACTAACGGGCGGCGACACGCCGTACCGTTCAGCGGGTTGTTCAGCAATGCGGCTAGTCCTTTCAAGGCCTAACCGTACCATCACCCCAGTAACAGATCTCCTTGAGTCCTTCAGCTTGGTCGGAGTAAGTGATTGTGTAGTACCACCTTCCGTCACGGGGTCGTGCGTTTCGTATTATCCCTTCGAGTTTCTTTCCGACAATCA
>CAZAIZ010000201.1:0-3997 GCA_964485275.1 uncultured Pedosphaera sp. | reverse complement strand
GACCTCAGAGGGAAGGGAATATAGTTCGGCGGCGGAAACACGGGCAAAGATTCAGATTCTCGATTCTAGAATTGAACGAGGCACAAATATTGACACCTTGAGGGCCAGACGTGAAGCCTTGGCTGCCAGGATTGTTGATTTTGATTTCACTGCCAAGCCCAGAGATGATCGAGTGTGGGCGTTCATTCTTGCTCTGCTTACCGCGGTGATGTTGGTGCGAGGAAAGTTCGGTTTTATTGAAACGTTTGCGGCATTTCTTGTGGGATCTTTTACCCTGGTGACAATTGTGAATTTATTCGTTCTCCAGACACAGCCCGAATGGGCCGTTCGGGCATCGGATATACGTGAAGGGTTGGGGTTGGGTTTTTTGTCTTCAGGTCCGGAGAAAATGGGCCTTGCCCTGGCCACTTTCGGGATTATTGGGGTAGGGGCGTCCGAAATTGTAGCCTACCCATACTGGTGTCTTGAAAAGGGGTACGGCCGATGGACAGGGGAAAATCTGGGAACAGAGGGTTGGTTGGTCCGGGCTCGCGGCTGGATTCGTGTGATGCAGTGGGATGCCTGGTTGTCGATGCTGATTTATACCTTTTGCACGGTTGTTTTTTATCTTTTGGGCGCTGCGGTTCTGGGCCGTCTTGGATTAATGCCGGAAAAACAGGATCTTATCCGGACTCTTTCGGTGATGTATGCACCTGTGTTCGGTGGGTATGCAGTCCTCATCTTTCTTTTTGGCGCAGTGGCAGTTTTGTTCTCCACTTTCTTTATTTCGAATGCAACCAAGTGCCGCCTTTATACAGATTTTGCCTGTGTATCGGGGTTAGTGAAACTGAATGAAGCGCAGCGAGAAAAGTGGGTGCGCTACTTTGGGGCCATACTGCCAATCATCTGCGTGTTGGTTTATGTGGTATGGCCGAACCCCGGCAAACTCGTAATCATATCGGGCGTGTTCCAAAGTTTGTTATTGGTGCCATTGGGATTTGCGGTGTTATGGATGCGTTACCGCGATGGAGATTCGCGTCTCAACTCAGGCAAAGGGTGGGATGTGATGCTCTGGGTGTCTTTTGTGAGCTTTGTCGGCATTGGTTTGTATTTGGCTGTCACCAAGTTGGGAAAAGTTTTCGGTTGAGCTTGAAGGGCCTTTGGGTTGAATGAACTGGTTATGCTGAATGAAGCAGTTGGATTTTCAGGGGACTCAGTGGAGTCAGTTTCCATGGCAATTAACCGGTATGGCCGGGAGGCGGGCATGGAACCGATAAGCGTTACAGTGACCCAGGAGGGTAGCGGGGCGAGTTCGTTCTTCCGTGGTATTGCTGTTTTCACCCCTGAGTACGATGAGGAAGCTGAGCAGGGCTAAAGGGCTACTGGACTCTTGCCCTTAGGCCTGCCTTGGGCTATTGCATTGTGTCCACGGCGCGCCCGTAGCTCAGTTGGATAGAGCGCTAGTTTCCGGAACTAGATGTCGCAGGTTCGAATCCTGCCGGGCGTACCATTTCTTTCCTTGCTGCTTAACACAGTTGCGGTCGATATAGGAAAGACTTGCAACCTCCAAGGAATTATTACCGGAAGTAAGTTTTATTTCCTCGGGTTACTGGAGATGTTGCATTTGGGCAGCGCCTTTTTAAGTTCATCAATCTGCGCCTTGGTGAGCTCGGGGTTGCCTTGGAGCCACAGGGTTCTTAATTGTGTAAGTTTTTCCAGTTCCTTCACATCGGCAAGTTGGTTGACGGCGAGAACCAGTACCTCCAATTGTGTGAGCTTCTCCAAGCCCTTCATATCTGTAAGCTGATTATTGAAGAGTGACAAGCGGGTTAACTGTGTGAGCCCCTCCAGGCCCTTCACATTGCTCAGTTGGTTGTGGTCCAGAGCCAGGTGTGTTAGTTGTGTGAGTTTCTCCAAACCTTCGGGTACATGATTTAGTTGTTTGTCAATGAGCCCCAGGTTAGCCACCTTTTCCAGGTCTATCTTGGTAAGTTTGCCAGTGTCTTTCTTGAGCTCTTTTCGGATTGCCGCCTCCATGACCTTTGCTGATTCGGACTTGGTTAATGGCTTCTTGTCCGCACCCGTCAAGGGCAGGCATCCGATGATAAACAATGAAAGGATGATCTTGATCATGTCCGAGTTCACCATAAGGACAGAATTTTGGCCATAATGAACTGCTGGAGGGATGCCTACTTCGTTGCGTTATGTTTAATTTCGCAGAGGGGCAGGGCCTTTTTTAGCTGGACAATCTGGGCCAAGGTAAGTCCGGGGTTGTCATTGAGAACCAGCCCCGTTAACTGGTCAAGCTTCTCCAGGTTTTTCAAGTCAGTCAGTTTGTTGTTGCTGAGAATCAAGCCCTTCAGCTGCGTGAGGCTCTCCAGTCCCTTTACATCACTCAGGTTATTGTTGTTGAGAGATAGTTCGGTTAACTGCGTAAGTTTTTCCAGTCCCTTCAGGTCCGTCAGTTGATTGTCATAAAGCCACAGTACGTGTATCTGCGTGAGGTTCTCCAGCCCCTTAGGAATCCTTGTCAGTTGATTGCCACCCAGTTCCAGCCATCTTAACTGCTCAAGTTTCTCAAGGCCGCTTACATCAGTTAGTTGATTGCCGTGAAGATATAGTTTGGTTAACTGGCCAAGATTTTCCAGACCCTTTACATCGCTCAATTTATTGTTGTTGAGCGACAGCCTGGTCAGCTTTTGGCAATCCGCCTGGGTAAGATTGCCGGTGGGCTTGTTGAGGTTCTTGCGAATCGTCTTCTCAATAATGGGGTTGGCTATGATTATTTTATCATCGGTCCTGGGCGGTTCTGGATTCTTTGCCTCTTCTTTCAGCTTGATCCTGGGCGGGGCAGGGGGTTTTGCTGTGGGCTGTGGGGTTTGCTCTTTTCCGCACCCTGACAGTGCTGCCACACAAATCATCAAAATGAAGTATCGCATGCTAAGGGGATTCTACCAACCCTGAGTCGACGTTGCAACTTTTGAAGGAAAGGTCAAAATTTTGCTACGCCTTCTGCGATGGCGACTGGGAAGCGGTCCATTACATCCTGTCCCATTCGTGCTGGCTTGCGCGTTTCAAGATTTATGTAGGCCCAGCTGGTTGAGGCATCGAGGATGGTTTTTCCATCAACGGGACGGTGGATCAATGTGCGGCGGGTTGCCCTGATGCGTGAGTAATCTGATATCCAGGTGGCAATAATTAGCTCATCGCCCTCAAAGGATTCTGCGCGGTAATCAATCTCGTGGCGTGCTACAAACCACATGCGTTTTGCTTCCAGAAGCATTTCACGCGTTAAACCTACTGCATCAGTTGCCAACTCCGCAGTTCGGTCGATCCACCTTACGTATTCGGCGTTGTTGACGTGTGGGATTTCCTCGCTTGTAGAGGAGTGGCTGGGGACCGTGAGCCCGCACCAGAAGGCGGCCAGAGGACCGATTTTTTCAGCGTTTTGCGGTGCGTCAATAGGGTGGATGAGGGGTGAGTCGCAACTCATGAGAGCAGGCTACGCCCAGAGAGGCTGATTTTCCAACCTAAAGAATGGCATCCATTAAGGGGCTTAATGGAATAAAAAAAGCACGCCTCAAGTAAGCTACTACCGAAGGCGTGCATGACAACACATCCAAGCGTGAGAGCACGAATGTGCATGTCGGCTCGACCCAAGCTGTATGAAATACAGGGTAAAGGGTCAATCTGAAAAAGCAGCAGCATTGAAACTGGCCTTGCGCTGGCTGGCTGGTGATGCCATAAAATGATCCCCACCCAATACCAATCCGATATCTAAAGAAACCTAAAGTAAGTAATTTTCATAATTGTTGGAAGCAGTAGCAATACTGTTTCCACCGCCCGGACCCTCTTCTTCATGCCCATGGGGAAGGGGGTCCACTAATTTTTAATCAATTACGCTTAGTCGGGACACTGAGAGAATAGGCTTTCAATTTTTCTGGCTCTATCTAGAGTCCACACCCCCGACGTTTAATTCTAAATAAGATAATTTTATGGGAGCAGATAATTCACCCGT
>CAZAIZ010000200.1:0-3999 GCA_964485275.1 uncultured Pedosphaera sp. | reverse complement strand
TGCGGCCAGTGGGGTTCGCAGTAATGGAGCCAAAGCCGTAGCTAGCCGGAATATGGCTGGTGTTTCAGTAGTAACTGCATCCCAAGCTTCTTCAGGTGCTGGGGGAACAGCTCGGCGGGGTCCATCAGGAAGGATGGGTAAGGCAGTTGGTTCAGTTAAGGCCGTCAATTCTGCGGCTGGAATAACTGATGCCTCAGCGGCAAATTCCTTTCGTCCAGCACTTTCATCTATCCGTTCAGCAGCATCTTTGGTTCGGGGTAACGGTTCTGCTACCGCACAGTCATTATCAAGGCCAACGGTGCATTCTCCCCGGTCAAGGTTGGGCGGAGCTGGTCCCGATGCTTCCAGCCAGATTATGCTACAGGCTGGGTCGCGAGCTCTGGCGGTGCCGGTGGATTTGAGAGGAAGGCGTTCTCGACCCCAGTCGACTCATGTCACGAGACCGGACAAGACTGCAACTTCAGTTACCCCTTTGGTTCAGATGGCAGCTTTGAGGAATCCGAATGTCGTTAATTCATTTACGCCTTCAGTGACGAAAATCCGTTCTTCGGCTCCTACAATTAGGGAAAGTCGATCAAAGCCTGTATCTTCGTTGGTTGATGTGACACCACTCCCTTCAAGCCCTCGTGTAAATCTGCCTTTTCCACGGCCCAAACCAACATTGGTGAAGACAATCGATCCATTTACCAATCCTGTTAAACCCAAGCCGGTTAATCCCTACGAAAAACGTTCCGTTAAGCCCGAATTACGGGCGGCCTTTGTGAAAAGGCAGGGAGGCGGTCCAGAGACTGAAGCGGCTGTGGCCTTGGCTCTGGAATGGTTGAAAAAGAACCAATCAAAAGATGGACATTGGAATCATCGGTCAGGCCATATAACAGCCGCAACTGGATTAGCAATGTTGGCCTACATGGGTTGGGGAGCAAAACATACTGAGGAGGGGCCCTATCAGAATGTTCTGCATAAGGCCGTGGAATGGATGTTGGCTAAGGAACGGGGTGGAGATTTGCGTTACCGTGGCGACATGTACGACCACGGCATCGCTGCAATTGCCTTGGCAGAAGCCTATAACCTGACACGTGATGAACGCCTGCTGAAGCCGGTTGAGCGTATGGTGAATTTTACGGTTAAAGCGCAGAATCCGACGACTGGAGGTTGGCGTTACAGGACGTATGGGGAAAATCCGCGAGACAAGGGGGATTTGTCAGTAAGCGGATGGCAATTGATGGCACTTAAGAGTGCTCGTTTGGGAGGAATTAATGTGCCCGAAGAAACCTTTGAAAAAGCAAGGGTGTTTTTGGCTGGCGTTACCGCGGGTGATCGAGGCTACGAATATCAACCGGGACGCAAACCCAGTAATGCCATGATTGCTGAAGGCCTTTTTTGTGAGCAGATATTAAGGGAAGGTGGGATGAATGAACAGATGAAGCGGAGTACAACGCTGATCCAGTCCAGTTTACCTAAATCCAGTGCGGTGGATTATTACTATTGGTACTATGGAAGTTTGGCAATGCGACAGGCCCAAGGAGAAGCTTGGAATGTCTGGAATGACCGGCTCAAACCCATCCTCCTTAAGAAACAGATTCTTACCGGCTTTAACCGCGGCAGCTGGATTCCTCAAGGAAACAAACACGGCTATGCTAGTATCGCTGGGCCTGTGGTAACGACAGCGATGGCAGCACTTTCTCTCGAGGTTTATTATCGCTATCTACCTCTCTATTCTCCGGAGTGGTCAAAAACGGAAAAATAGCGTTCCATATCCGCATGACTTACCGGGTTAACGCACTCTTGGTTGCACTTTTCTTTTTTTTGCATGGATACGGGGAGGAGAGGTTTAAGCCTCTCTTCAATGGGAAAACCCTCGAGGGGTGGCGGAATATAAACTGTGCGCCGAGCACGTGGTCGGTGAAGGAGGGGATGATTCATTGCACCGGAAATCCCATCGGGGAGTTGCGGACGCTGAAGATGTACGAGAATTTTGTCCTCGAGGTGGAATGGCGGCATTTGAAGCCGCGAGGCAATGCGGGGATTTTTGTGTGGGCTGATGCCTATACCGCCAAGGGGCAACCATTCCACCGAGGTGTTGAGGTGCAGGTGCTTGAAAATGCGTACGGCAACACTCGCGGTTATACAACACATGGGGATATTTTTCCAATTCATGGCGCGAAGATGTTGCCTGTGAACGGTCGCGGTGGCTCTCGTGCCTTCCCCACTGAAAACCGCAGCAAGCCTTCACCGCAATGGAACCACTACCGTGTTGTCTGCAACGATGGGGAGATTTCGCTGGCGGTGAATGGCAAGGTGGTGACGCGTGGCAAGGCAGCCAAACCTCGCAAGGGCTACATCTGTCTGGAGTCGGAAGGGTCGCCGGTACAGTTTCGCAACATGAAACTCAAGGAACTGCCCAGCACCAACCCAAAGCCTGAGGAAATCGCCAAGCCTGAGGCTGGTTTCCACAGTCTCTACACCGGTGTGGACCTGTCTGGTTGGAAATCCGACAAGTCCGGCGCGTGGGCTGTCAATGATTGGCGCCTCACCACCAAGGGCGGCAGTGCGCTGCGTACGGAAAAGAAATTCACCAGCTATGAAATGTTTGCCGACTTTCGCGCTGACGGAAAAGAGGCTCCCCTTGAGCTGCCAAACATCGGGGCGGTTGGCGAATTGGATAATCTCTCCAAGGGCTGGAACCGCGTGCAGGTCACCCGTCAATTGGGTCAGCTCAAGGTGGAACTCAATGGCAAGGTGGTTAAAGAGGCAAAACTTCGCGAAAGCGGAGCCTTGAAGCCCGGGCCCATCACGCTGTCCCCCAAGGTGGCAACACAGTTTGCCAACATCTTTGTCAAGGAGTTGAAGTAAGGGGCCTTACACGCCCTTTGGGGTTCCCCAATGTTCGCGGTGTGCTAGCGTCGTAAAGCTTACCTGCCTTTTGGCACCACGCTGACTTTATCCTCTGTCGGGAAGTTTTTTGGCAACTTGGTTGTTACCTTGTCGGTCGCCAGCCATTCGCAGGCACGGTTGAGGGTCGTGATGAACCCCACACACTGGAGTGAAACGCCATTCTCGTGGCCCATCGGCGTGTGAAAGATGATGCCATTGCCGTACTTGATAACCATCATCATGGGTTCGTGGCGCTTGCTTTTTGCGCTCCAGGCCGTGGCCAGTACCTGCATGTTCTCTGCCGGGCCGCGGAGAGAATCGTACAGTTCATCGCGCCCGTGTTTCCATTTTTTTGGCATGCCTCTGGTGACAGGATGGTCGCCGTCTCGGATCTCAATGATGAACTCGTGCTGCGGCCCGTGACTGCCGCCGCGTCCCTTTTGCGTGTTACGCACCAGCTTGCCGGCTTCATCATAGTAGACATACGGCCCGTGTTTTTCAGTGCGCCCACCCCATCCGCCCAGGCCGATCATTTTATTGTACTCCAGCCAGTTGGGGAATGAATTGTCCGCAGCGTGTACCACAATAAACCGGCCGCCACCTTTCATGTGCTTTTCAAAATCCGCCTGCACCGGTTTCGGCCAGTCCTGCCCATTGTAGTTGCTGATAATCACATCATATTTCGCAAATTCCGGCCGCCATTCCTTCCATTTTTTGGCGTTCAATTCATTTGCCGCCTTGATTGCAGCAGCGCGTTGTTCCTTCGTAAGATTTCTCGGCGGGCGCGTAACTTGTGGTGTGGTGGAGACATCCACCTTGAACATTTTTGTTTTCTCCAGCTGCATCTTCATGAACGGGGTCATGGCTTTCCAGTTGTGGTTGTTCTGCCCATCGACGATGAGCACGCTGATCGGTTTGGCCTGGAGACCGAGTGAAAACACCGCGAGCGCGGTGGCTATGGTGAGTCGAGTAAACGCCTTCATGGATGGGCTTAATTGTAAGCCCGCAGTCAGAAGAGCAAAGGCAAAACTACCATTTACTTTGTTGTTGGTTGGGCAAGCAGACGCTCAGCTTCCTCTAAAAGGAATTTTGGAGCCATGAAGGGTTCGTAACTGATCTCCTGCC
>CAZAIZ010000199.1:0-4025 GCA_964485275.1 uncultured Pedosphaera sp. | reverse complement strand
AAGGCCGAGGCTTTCCCAAGATGACGCACCGATTAACCATGAGTGACAAGATCTTCCCCCCTTCTGCCGAAGCTTCTGCGGGTGCCCATATTTCCTCGATTGAACAATATCAGGAACTCTACGAACGATCGATTAATGATCCGGAGGGTTTTTGGACTGAACATGCCCAGCGCCTGCATTGGGCGGAGGAATGGACCGAATTGCGGCAATGGGACTACGGGAAGCCGGAGATTAAGTGGTTTTTGAGTGGTAAATTAAACGCCTGCTATAACTGCGTGGATCGTCATGTGGATGAAGGGCATGGCGAGGCCAGGGCACTAGTCTGGGAAGGTAATGATCCCAATGAAAGCCGCACGTTTACCTATGCCGAGCTGCAGGCAGAAGTGCAAAAGGCAGCCAACGCCCTCAAGAATCTTGGAATTGCAAAGGGTGACCGGGTTTGCATTTACATGCAGATGATACCTGAACTTTCAATCGCCATGCTTGCATGCGCCCGTATTGGGGCCGTGCATTCCATTGTGTTTGGCGCTTTTAGTGCTGATAGTCTCGTGACCCGTATCAACGATTCGGAGTGTAAGGCGATTATTACTCAAGACACAGGCGTGCGCGGAACCAAGCTGGATATTCCCATGAAGGCGAATGCTGATGAGGCGGTAAAGAGTACACCTTCAGTTGAGAAGATTCTGGTTGTCAAGCGTACGGGTGCCGAAGTGGTAATGAGTGAAGGACGCGATGTTTGGTGGGCAGAAGCACTGAACGCGGCTGATCCTGTGTGTCCGGCTGAGCCAATGGATTCAGAGGATCCGCTCTTTATTCTCTATACCTCGGGAAGCACCGGCAAGCCCAAGGGAGTTCTGCATACGACGGGTGGCTACCTGACTTATGCGGCAACCACTCACCACTACATTTTTGATTATAAGCCGGGTGATGTGTATTGGTGCACTGCAGATATCGGGTGGGTAACAGGCCATTCCTATATTGTTTATGGGCCGATGGCTAACCGGGCAATCACCATGATGTTTGAAGGGGTGCCTAATTACCCCGACTTCGGTCGGTTCTGGCAGATAGTGGCCAAGCACAAGGTGAATATTTTCTATACCGCCCCAACTGCCTTGCGTGCACTAATGAAGGAGGGCGATGATTGGCCCGGGCAGCATGATCTTTCGAGTTTGCGTTTGTTGGGTACAGTGGGTGAACCCATCAAGACCCCGGAATGGACTTGGTATCACGAAGTTATTGGTAAAGAAAAATGCCCGATTGTCGATACCTGGTGGCAGACAGAGACCGGTGGTATTTTGATATCTCCATTACCCGGGGCAATCCCGACCAAGCCAGGTAGCGCTACTTTACCGTTTTTTGGTGTAAAGCCGGCGTTGGTGGATGATGAGGGTAATGTCATTGAAGGGAATGATGTGTCAGGAAATCTTTGCATGCTGGAGCCGTGGCCCGGGCAAATGCGCACGGTATATGGAGATCAGCAGCGTTTTTTTGATACTTATTTCGCGCGTTTTCCAGGTAAGTATTTTAGTGGGGATGGTTGTCGCCGCGATGCTGATGGGTACTACTGGATCACCGGCCGCGTGGATGATGTGATTATTGTGAGCGGCCATAATTTGGGTACCGCCGAGATTGAGGGAGCCATTGGCGGCCATCCAGCTGTGGCGGAAGCCGCGGTGGTGGGTTATGACCATGATATCAAGGGCAACGCCATTTATGCTTATGTAACCTTGAAAACCGGAGAGGAAGTGACTGACACATTGGCTGCTGAAATAGTAAAACAGGTGCGGGCTGATATTGGGCCCCATGCATCCCCGGAGAAAATCCAATTTACCCCGGGCCTGCCCAAGACGCGGAGTGGCAAGATTATGCGGCGTATCCTGCGAAAGATCGCTGAAGGCGATACGGAGAACTTGGGCGATACCAGTACCCTGGCTGATCCAGCCGTTGTGGAATCACTTGTAGCGGGCCGGGTGGAGTAATTTGCTCCTGTTAATCAGTCTTGCTTGCCCGGTTTGCTGGCATTGCTAGGTTTTTGCCGTGAGTTGGCTTCCTTTTGAGTTTTCCTTGGCGCTGCGTTATTTGCGGCCCAAAAGGACGGCGGTGTCTTTTATCACTTTGATTTCAGTTACCGGCGTGATGCTCGGGGTGGCGGTTCTGATTATTGTGACTTCCGTGTTCTCAGGGTTTCATCTGCAGCTTAAAAAAACATTCTTTCAGTTCTCAGCGGATGTTCAGGTGCGTCAGGTGGCTAGTGATGAATTTGGCAACATGATTGGTGTACCGATAGAGAACTATTCTGACCTGGCCAAGCGTATGTCCAAGGTAAAAGGCGTGAAAGGAGCCATGCCGATTGTGGCGGGGAAAGTCATGCTGGAGACCCAACCCGAGGAAGCTGAGCCGCAGTTTGATGCACCAAGTTTGATTGGGGTGGATGAAGAAGGAATGAGAAAAGTCAGTAAGGTGCCGCAATCCATGGTGGCCGGTGAGTTTGATCTTTCAGGAAATGGATTGGTTGTGGGTTATAATTTTGGGAGGCCAGACGGTTTGTTTCGACTGGGAGTGGGCGATAGGGTCTCAATCTACTCTCCTCAAAGCCTTAAGGAAATGAAGGATGCGAAGGAGGATGGAGAGACTCTCGGGATTTTACCCGAAGAATATCTAGTTAAGGGCGTATTCGATGCGGGACAGGGCGAACTGAATGATTTTATTTTCTGTGACCTCTGGAATGCGCAGGATCTCTATCATATTGATGAGGATATTGCACACATGGTTTGGGTGGAGACCGATCAACCGCTTAATCTAGCACCGGTGACGTCAAGATTGCAGAAGGAGGTCGGACCCAATTTTCACATGGGTACATGGGAAGATTTGAATCCGGTTCTCTTGGCTCAAGTGGAGGTGGAGAAAATGGTGACTCAATTCCTGATGTTTTTCATCGTAATAGTGGCTGCTTTTGGTATCGCGAGTTCCCTAATCATCTTCGGAGTGCAGAAGACCAAGGAGATCGGTTTGCTAAAAGCTTTAGGAGCAACCAATGCGCAGGTTAGCAATGTGTTTCTGATCCAAAGTGCAGTGGTAGGCGTTTTAGGGACAGGATTGGGTGTGGGATTGGGAATGTTGGTGCTAGAATACCGAAATGAATTTCTAGGTTTCATGCGGGGAAAAGGGGTGGAGCTTTTCCCGGAAAAATTATATGGCTTCCGCGATTTGCCGGCACAAATTGTGCAGGGTGATGTGGTGGTGATTTGCGGAGTCTCCTTTATAATCTGTATAATGGCGGGCTTAATGCCTGCTTGGAATGCGGCACGGCTGCAGCCAGTGGAGGCCTTGCGCAATGAGTAGGGTTGTGCTCAGCACTCAGGACGTTCGTAAATCCTATCACCTTGGGGGCAGGGAGCTGGCTGTTCTCCAAGGAGTCAACTTGAACTTGCATCAGGGAGAATTTGTAGCTTTGCAGGGTGCTTCAGGTTCAGGAAAGAGTACTCTCTTACAATTATTGGGAGGACTGGATCGTCCCAGTGCCGGTTCGATATTCTTTAATGGGAGCCCTCTTCGTGTCCAGACTCCCTCGCAGTCAGCTCAATTCAGAGGCCAGCACGTGGGCTTCGTTTTCCAGGCTTACCACTTGTTGCCCGATCTCGACGCTCTGGAGAATGTGATGTTGCCGGCTCAGGTGCAACGTCTCTCACAATCAATTATTCATAACCGAGCGCGTGATTTACTCGATAGAGTGGGATTAAATGCCCGTATGAATCATCGACCCTCTGAACTGTCGGGAGGCGAGCAGCAGCGTGTGGCGATTGCCCGTGCCCTGATGAATGTGCCTGAAATTGTTCTGGCTGACGAACCGACCGGGAATCTGGACACGGCGACTGAGTTGGAGGTTATCGAACTCTTAAGGGACCTTCATAAGGATCGGTGTCTTACTTTGATGGTGGCGACACACGATGAGACTGTTGCAAAGGCAGCCCAGCGCGTGGTGCATTTGAAGGATGGAAAGGTGTGTGAATACTGAGAGATTGCTC
>CAZAIZ010000198.1:0-4044 GCA_964485275.1 uncultured Pedosphaera sp. | reverse complement strand
TTGGCAAGGAGCGCTACAGCTTTGGCATGAGTCATGCCTTGGCTGATTTCAATGGAGACGGTTTCTTGGATATCTATATGGTTGGGATGGGGTCGACGACTGCTCGCCGACTCGCCGGTTTGGGCCTGGGTAAAAAAGGATTTGAGCATTTGGACGCTGCGCCTGACATGGGTTATGGCAATCGGCTTCTATTGGGAAATACAAAAGGGCGTTTCAGGCAGGCTTCCTATAATGACCGGTTGGCACGTACGGGCTGGTCTTGGGGCTGCACCCCTTGGGATTTTGATAATGATGGGGACCGCGATCTCTATGTTGCCAATGGAATGCTGAGCGCGCGTTCAGCCCGGGATTACTGCACGACTTTTTGGCGTCATGACATTCGGGACGGTGCCTCCAAGGAAACCCTATTGATGCAGGAGGTGTACAACCAGTGCATGAAGGGTTTGGGTAAGGATATTTCCTGGAATGGTTACGAGCATAATGCTTTGCTATTAAACGAGGGAGAAGGTGATTATCAGAGTATCGGTTACCTGATGGGTGTTGGTTTCGAGTTTGACTGTCGCTCGGTTGTGGGGGCGGATTTGGATTTGGATGGGCATACCGATTTATTGATTGTCCAAATGGACCAGTTAACCAACCGGCATAAAACCGGGAGGGCAGAGCATTATCTGCATTTGGTGCAGAATAACATGAATAAGGGAGGGAATTGGATTGGCTTGCACATGGATCCGGGTACGAATCCGGTGGGGGCTCTGGTTACAGTTCGTGCCGGTGGCAAAACGCAAACGATGCCTGTAGTCACGGGAGATTCCTATAGTGCGCAACATCCCCTCTCTATTCATTTTGGCTTGGGTAAAATCCAAAAAGTTGATGAGTTGCTCGTGGAGAAGTTTGGCCGGAAACTCATTCGAATGACGAAACCTGGTATCAACAGGTACCACAGAACTAACCCCTGACATGCGGGTTCTGCTTAAAATTATTATCTGCACGATTGCCTTAACCGGTTGTTCGGATAAGGCAGATCCAGAAAAGCCTGTGGCATTAGCAAAGGTTCGCCTGGAAAATATAGAACTCAGGCAGGGGGTGGTTTGCTTGAAATCATCGGGAGAACCATTGACGGGCGTTGTGGAGGAATTTTGGCCCAATGGTAAAAGGAAGAAGAGCACTGGATATAAATCTGGCAAATTGCATGGTGAGGTTTTGGAGTGGTATTTGAGCGGTCAGAAAAAGTCAAAAGGACAGTGGGTGAATGGCGTGCGTGAAGGTGCACGGTTTGTCTATTCCGAGGATGGACTAGAGCAGTATGAGGAGACCTATCGTGAAGGTGTGCTTGTCTCCCAAAAAGGCAGCGCATCAGAAAAACTCAAGGCTCAGATTCGTGAGGCTGCCTTTTCTCGCGAAAAAATGGATCAGGAAGTATGGAAAGATGAGATAACAGCCCAGGAATACGAGGCGACAATCGTACGGTTGTGGGATGACTTGCGGGCGGCCAAACATGACTGGCAACCGCTTCATGATTTTAATTTCAATAATCTTAAGATTGGAGATCCTGAAAAATCCAGCAATCACCAGCATGCGGTACAAAAGATTGTTTTTGGGAAACCAAATAAGACGCTGGATCGGGGGCAATGGCAGGCCCGGTTATTGCAGTGGCGTCAGGACGGGTATCGTTTGGTGGAAACCGAATGGCATCAGGAGGTGTTCGAGCCAGCTGGCCCGGAAAAGCCCGCCTATTCTGAGTTTAAAGTGACCGCACACCTGAAGCATGACAAGGATCAGATGCGCTTCATTGTCCGGGGCCGTCTTCATATTCGTTGGAGTGGGAAACGGGAGGTCTCAGGCCGGCTTGTTGCTTCAGACATGTGGATGACTGAAATGATAATCATGAAACGAACCGGGGAGGTCCCCTTTGTTCAGTCTGCTGTTTTGGATGTTTTGCGGGATGACCCTCAAAAACGGAGCAGGTTGCAGCAGCGTGCCAAGTCGGGTTCCCCCGGCAATGCCTTGGCTGCACCCTTGTTGATCGAAGACTTAACGGGCGATGGGTTGCCTGAAATCATTTTGGCCGGGGCCAATCGCTTGTATCTCAATCGAGGCAGCCTGAAGTTTGAATCAAGGATTCTAGTCCCGGGGTTAACACGTGAATTGATGGCGGCATCCCTCGCGGACTTTGACAGAGATGGAAAGTTGGATTTGTTTGCCGTGGCCAACGGTGCTGTGCCAGCGGTTTTTTTGGGGAAAGGTGATGGGCGTTTTCAATTTCCTCCGAAAACTGTCCCGATTGCGCCGATTAATTTTCCGCAGTGTGTTAGCGTGGGTGATTGTGATGGAGATGGGGATTTGGATGTTTATCTAGGGCAATATAAACCGCCTTACGGTGCCGGCCAGATGCCCACACCCTATTATGATGCGAACGATGGGGCCCCAGCGTTCTTACTTATCAATGATGGTAAAGGGAACTTTAATGATGGCACCAAGGCGGCGGGACTGGATAAAAAAAACCGTCGGCGTACCTTTAGTGGGTCACTGGTAGATCTCGATGCTGATCATGACCTGGACCTGGTGGTGGTGAGCGATTTTGCCGGGATTGACATTTATCTTAACGATGGGAAGGGCAAATTCAATGATGGGACCGATCATCTTGGCAGTCATCGCTATAGCTTTGGTATGAGTCATGCCTTGGCTGATTTCAACGGCGACGGGAAGGTTGATATCTACATGACAGGAATGGGATCAACAACCGCGCGTCGACTAACGCGACTGGGTAGGGGGCGAAAAGGATTTGAGCATCTCAAAGCAGCTCCAGAGATGGGCTATGGCAACCGGTTGTTGTTGGGTCAGGGCCAAGGCCGCTTTATGCAGCCCGATTACAATGATTTGCTGGCCCGTACAGGTTGGTCTTGGGGGTGTACCCCATGGGATTTTGATAACGATGGTGATCGGGATTTATATATCGCCAACGGGAACTTGAGTGCCAAATCCGCACAGGATTATTGCACCACATTTTGGCGTCATGATTTACGTGATGGAGCCTCTAAAGACAGTTTTGTGATGACCGGCGTGTACCAGCAATGCATGGCCGGTCTGGGTAAGGATGTTTCGTGGAAC
Organism: uncultured Pedosphaera sp.; assembly: GCA_964485275.1. GTDB lineage: Bacteria > Verrucomicrobiota > Verrucomicrobiia > Limisphaerales > UBA1100 > UBA1100. The sequence continues at coordinate 936 of CAZAIZ010000198.1, read as the reverse complement.
GGCTATGAGCACAATGCACTGCTGGTTAATGAAGGAGCGGGAGGTTACTCCAATATTTCCTTTTTACTAGGCCTGTCCTTCGAGTTTGATAGTCGTAGTGTGATTTCGGCTGATCTCGATTTGGATGGCAAACCTGACTTGTTGGTTATTGAACGGGATCGCCTTCGCAATGTTCATCAGACTTACGGGTTTGTAAACTATGTGCATCTGGTTCGTAATCAGCTAAACAATAACAACCACTGGATTGGAGTACATCTGCCGCTCGATAAACCTGATTACCAGCCATTTGGGGCCATGGTATGGGTCAATACTGAAACGGGCAAACAAGGATTGCCTGTGGTGACGGGTGACTCCTATAAGAGTCAACACCCGACTGCCCGACATTTTGGATTGGGTGAAGCCGATCAAGTCAAGGCCATTGAGGTGCAGTGGCCCAGTGGAAAAGTGACTCGGATTGAGAATCCCGGGGTCGACCGTTACCACATGATCAAGCCATGAGACCTTTTGATTTCATTTTACTGGGTGTCTGTTTTTGGGGTGTCGCCTGCAAGGAAAAGGAAACGCCAGGCCAATCCTCAAAACTCTCAACACCACCTGTAATTACTGCCAATACCACTGAGGTTCAAATGAATGCGGGAGGGAAGTTGGTTTATCGTTCAACCGGACGCCTGTTTACCGGATTGCTCAGGGAGTTCGGGAAGGAGGGCCAATTGCTTGCAGAGGTTAACTTCAAGGATGGAGTGCGCCATGGACTTGCCAGGGAATGGCACGGGAATGGAGAGTTGTCTCTTGAGGGAGAATGGAAAAATGGTGGACCGAAAGGCATCATAATCGAGTGGTCTGAAGATGGACTGGTGCGGCGTGACACAATGTACCGGGAAGGAAAGATTGCAGGGAAGAAAGAGGGGCCATCAAAAAAGGCGGATCAGCAGGTGA
>CAZAIZ010000197.1:0-4048 GCA_964485275.1 uncultured Pedosphaera sp. | reverse complement strand
GATTTCCAGCAGTACCACGCTGCCTTATGATGAGCCGGATTATGAGGCGGCCCGGGTTTTTGCCTTGAGCGAAAGTACTCGCTTGATCGGTCAGTTGCGGCGGGAAGGTTTGCAGGTCTGCGAGATGAGTTTGGTAATCCGGTTTACCGATTTTACCGAGAATGGTGCGGATCACCGCTTTGACCACCCGCAGTTTCGTAACTCAATTGTCAACGGGGTGTTGCAGCAGCTTTTTGATGAAACAATGGTTGGTAATACGCAACCGGTGCGGCAGATTCGTATTTGTTTTAATGATCTCAAGTCACTGGATATGCAGCCTACTCTCTGGGGCACTACTGATGCGGAACGTTGGGGAGCCCTGGATTCGGCAATGCAGCAGCTTGAAGGGCAGTGGGGTGATGGATCTGTTCTTACGGGGGCACAATATGCTTTGCGTCATCAGGATGCGGCTTATGCGAACCCCAAGTCAAAATGTCCCTTCGTGCCTGCGCGCGAAATGGCACAGAAGTTGTGGGGAGAGAAACTAGAGCATCTTAGTCATCATCATCATTCTAACTGAAGAACACTTTTTCTGCAGTGCGCCGCAACAGCCAGTTCTTGTCATCATTGGAAAGGAAATCCAGACGGTCGCGCACCAGGCCGATCGAGGCGGAGTAGGTGTTATCTCCCTCTAATTGGTACGGGCAATCGCTGGCCCACATGAGGCGTTGTGGTCCAAAGGATTCGAAGAGTCTTTTTATTTTTGGTATCTGCTCAAGGTAGGGTGGTTTTTTGTTTCCGAAGGCATAGAAAGCGGAAATTTTCACGTAGACATTGGGATGTTTTGACAGGGCACATAGCTGATTCAGTTCCTCTTTGTGTTGCCTGTCAATCCTGGCACAATGATCGATAACAACGGTGGTGTCCGTGAATTGCCTGCACATGGGGCCCAAGTGAGCAACGTACTTGGGGGCAATCAGGGGGCACATGGCAATGTTTTCGGTGGCACCGGTTTTCCACATTTCCAGCATGGGCTTGGTCTGTAACCAGTGGGCATCGTTGTTAGGTTTGATACGGTAACCGGTGATGCCAAGTTTGCGATTGGCACGCATACGATCAGTGATGTGATCCAGCGAGGGGTTCATTGCCCCTACTACGGCAAAAATTCCGGGGTGTTTGACTGCAGTGTGAGTATAATAGTCATTATTAAATCCATGGTATGGGCCGTGGGAAATGAGGACATGCCGCTTAACATTCTCAGTAAGACCAAGGAGGATGAGGTCCTTAGCCGTGAAGCTGCGGGGTTTGAGATTCTCTGCCGTAACCCCCTTGCGCAGCGGGAATCGTTTGATATCGGTGGTCCAAATATGGCTGTGGGCATCAATATAACCGGTATTTTCCCTACCTGAGGTGATGCAACCGGTCAGGCCGGTCGTGGTGAGCAGGATGGCCTGGCGTCGGTTCATTTCTTTTGGAATCAAGGGGTCGTGATTCTTGGGTGTACCTAGTTGTCCTTGTTACGATTTTTTAGATAATCTGCAGTGGCTATTTGAGCGGTCTCTACCTGCTTGGGGGTCATGTGGCGCATTAGATCGCGTTTAGCTTCCAACGCACCCTTATGGTTGCCTGCCAGCGCGGCGATGTTTAGCCAAGTATAAGCCTTTATAACGTCTTGTTCGACGCCTTCGCCCCGTGCATATCGCCAGCCAATTTGAAATTGAGCGTCAGGTAAATCCTTCTGTGCTGCCTTGAGGATCCATTTGGAGGCCATGGTGGGGTTTGTCTCAACGCCTTGTCCAACAGCATAGAGCATCCCCATTTGATATTCGGACAATAGAAAACTTTGTTTGGCTGCCTTTTCATACCATCGGATTGCCTCAAGATAGTTTTCCGGCACACCTCGACCTTCGGTGTACAGAATACCAAGCATGTGTTGAGCTACAGGCAAGCCTTGGTCTGCCGCCTTCCTGTACCATTGCACGGCCAGTGAAATATCCTGTTGTAGTCCTCCCTCACCGTGTTCGTACATGTAGCCCAAATTATATTGTGCCTCACGTACATTTTGTTCGGCTGCCTTTGTGTACAATGGGGCAGCCTCAGTAAATTTCCCTAATTTTTCCAGCTCCAGTGCCTGGTTGAACTGCGCTACACCATTGGTAAGGGAAGGTTGTGGTTTTAAGGTTGGGGTAAGGTTGGTTTCCAGCGTTGGAATAAGTGGGGTTGCATTCGTATTTGATGTGTTATCGGGGGATATGAGAGTGATCTCAGTTTCCGTTGTGGTATCCTTACTCGAAGTTATTCCACATCCTATTCCAATAATACCAAAAAAGATGAACATAAATCCGAATATAAACTGCCTTTGCATCACCTAGAAAAGTTTAACGCGACCCATTCAGTGTCGCAAGTTTGTTTGGTTAGGTTGTCTATGGATTTTCAGGAAAATAATGGCTAATCACAGGAAAACTGGATTGGTAAAGCAGGTTTTTCTGATGTGGTGATGGTTGATTCATGTATCTATCATGAAGTAGATATTTTACCTTAATCGTGAGCTGGCCTCATTCAGTGGGGCCAAACTTGGCTTCACCCATTTCGGAGCGCAGGGATTCCAAGTCGCCCTCGCTCAATTGTTTGGCTACTGCATCAAGGTTTTTGCCCGCCTTACGATCACCCTGGTTGGCGGCCCTGAAAAAGAGCCGATAAGCTTCCATGAGATCCCGGCCTACACCATCGCCAGTATAATAACGTGCTCCCATGTTGTTCTGGGCAAGCATGTGGCCGGCAGCAGCAGCTTTTTCCAGCCATTGGATGGCAATCTCATCATCCATATCCACCTCCATTCCCAAGGCATGACGCCAGCCCATTTCGTACTGGGATTCCACCTCGCCTGCTTCGGCCTTGGCCTCCAGCGTCTCCAGGTTGAAGGTTTCTTCGGATTCCTCCATTACACCTTGTCAGGCACAATAAAAGGTTTTCGGTAAGGTCTTGAAAGAAGAGCGTTGGCTCCTTCGTCCTTGAAACGCTCTCCGGCTGGATCAAATTCGAGCTGCTTGCCAACCTGATAGGAGGTGTCTTCTAGCTTCATCCCAATGCCTTTGAGATTATCGTTGAGGGCTTCAAATCCTTCACTGACCTGGGGGCTTTCATGGAATTTTCGTGCCTTGAGATCAAAGGTCTCCTTCTCGCCGGTACGGTAACTAATGTTACCCAGGTGGCAAAGTGCACTGGAGTAATGGCCCTCGACTACGTCTGCATTTAAATGGTCGCGCTTACGGCTGCGTACACAGTCAATGAAGTTTCCGAATGGGCCGCCTGGTTGAACCTCACCGCCTAGGTTATCCAGACCAACAGCTTTCCCGCCATTTTTTGGATAGAACTTACCTCCGGTGATCTTGCCTTCAGTTGTGTAGTATTCATTTTTTACTACGCGCGGGATACCGTGTTTGCCTACGAGTCCCCGGGTTTCAAAAAGCAGGATGGCTTCATCATACTCGTAAACAGCCATTTGGGTATTGGGGGTTTCTCCCTGATCTTCGTAACCGAATCGGCCTCCGATGCTCCAGACACTCTTGGGCATGGTGGCACCCTTAATGGCCCAACGGGCAACATCCATTTCATGAACACCCTGATTGCCCGTGTCGCCATTACCGGTTTCCCAGAACCAGTGCCAGTTATAATGAACCAAATTACCGTGGTAGGGTTGTTCTGCAGCCGGCCCCAGCCAGAGATTAAAGTCCAGACCTTTGGGAGGGGTGCCAGTTTTCTTGCTGCCGATGCTCCATCGCGGTTTGCAGCAGTAACCCTTGCTAACCAGTAACTTTCCGTATTTGCCTGAGTGTACTGCGGCAATTTCGCGCGCCCGTCCGCCGCTGCTGCGTTGTTGGGTTCCGTGTTGCACAATGCGGTTATATTTCTCAGCGGCCTCCACCAGTTTGCGCCCTTCATATACATTGTGGGAAATGGGTTTTTCAATGTAGGCATCCTTGCCGGCCTGACAGGCCCAGATCCCGATCAAGGAATGCCAGTGGTTGCAGGTGGCTACGGATACCGCATCCAAATCCTTGTCCTCCAA
>CAZAIZ010000196.1:0-4050 GCA_964485275.1 uncultured Pedosphaera sp. | reverse complement strand
GGTCAGATTAGCAGCAAGATTGCCCAGGAGGTATTTACAGATATGTTTGAAACAGGGAGGGAGCCCAAGGTAATTGTCGAGGAGAAGGGGCTTTTGCAGGTTAGTGATTCTAACGAACTGGAAGCCTTTTGCCGTGATGTGATTGAGGCCAATCCGGGACCGTCTGAAGATTTTCGCAAGGGTAAGGAGAGTGCCCTGAATTTCCTCAAAGGCCAGGTAATGAAAGTGAGTCGTGGCAAGGCCAATCCGCAGATGGTGGGCAAATTATTGGCGAAAATTCTCAACGGTTAATGTTGCCAAAATTTCAATCGGTTCACTTCATCGGTATTTGTGGTACAGCAATGGCCTCTGCGGCAGCAGCCCTCAAGGAACAAGGTGTACAGGTAACCGGTTCGGACCAAAACGTATACCCGCCTATGTCCACCTTTTTGGCTGAATGTGGGATCGAGGTTAGTGAAGGGTATCACGAGGGGAATCTCGCCGGTTCTCCGGATCTTGTGGTGATCGGGAATGCTGTTAGCCGAGGCAACTTGGAAGCAGAGATAGTTCTGGAAAAAAGACTCAAATATTGTTCGCTGCCGGAGCTCCTCAAGACACTCTTTATCGGAGGCAAGCGTTCTATAGTCATTGCTGGCACACATGGCAAAACCACAACGGCTTCATTACTCGCGTGGGTGTTTGAATGCAATGGACTTAACCCTGGTTATCTCATTGGAGGGATTCCAAATAATTTTTCCAAAGGAGCGCGTTTCAATGACAGTGAATGGTTTATTGTGGAGGGCGACGAATACGATACAGCATTCTTTGATAAACGTAGCAAGTTCGTTCATTACCTGCCGGAAATAGTCCTGATTAATAATATTGAATTTGATCATGCAGATATATTTGAGGATTTGAGCCAAATACAAACCTCTTTCAGGCGGTTGGTGGGATTGGTTCCTCGTAACGGTCTGCTGGTTGTTAATGAAGACGATAAAAACATAGCTCCGTTATTAAATATTCAACATTGTCCGGTAAAACATTTTGGCATTAAAGATGTAGAATCTGTTGCACATGTAGCTGGAGGAATTGAATTCAGTGCAGGGGGTTTTCAATTTCATCTTCCTTTATTCGGCGAGTTAAATGTTCGCAATGCTCTTGGAGTTATTGTTATCGGACGACATTGCGGCTTGACGAACCAGCAGATTCAATCCGGATTCGACACCTTTAAAGGTGTTAAACGCCGGATGGAGGTGCGTGGTGAGTTTCGGGGAGTCACAGTAGTGGATGATTTTGCCCACCATCCTACATCTATTCGCGAAACTTTAAAGGCGGCAAAAGTGCGTTTCCCAGGGCAGCGTCTCTGGGCTGTTTTTGAGCCCAGAAGCAATACTACTCGGCGGAATATTTTTCAGGAAGAGCTGGTTGGTGCATTTATTGACGCAGATTTAGTCATTCTTTCAGAGGTAGCGCGTTTGGATCAAATTCCAGAATCAGAGCGACTAGACCTTGAAACCCTAATAAATAGATTGAAAAACTCAGGTAAAGCGGTTGCTTGCGCGGCAGGTGCAGGGGCTATTGTCGAACACTTGGAGCCCCGGGTGAAATCGGGGGATGTCGTTTGTGTGTTAAGCAACGGAGATTTTGGTAATATCCATGAGCGTTTACTTGAAATGCTTAAGGCTTAATGTTTTCGGCCTTCATTTTTACACCGATGGCGGTACGAAGCTGGTTTAAAAGGGGCTTATGGTATTCTCCGCTCATTTTGCCCAAGTCATCGGAAGCCTTTCTCCATAGGCTAGCCTTATAATGAGTGATGGCTGTCTGCAGGTGTGCCCAGTCACGCTCGTCCTGAGTTGAGGCGGCTTGTTGAGCCATCTTCCAAGCCTTGAGTGCTTCTTTGTAACAGAATGGCTTAAAGTCCAGAAAAGCTTCTGCACGGTCGGCTGCGAATTCAAAATTATCCGGATCCAATAGTATGGCTAGATCGTATTCCTTGATGGCCTTCAGGATAACTTTGTTAGAACTGATTTTATAGTGCTTGGAGGCCTGAGAAATAAACGAGCAAAGTAGAGTTGCGTAATTGTGATGGTATAATGGCTGCTTCGGGGCTATGGCCGATGCTTTTTCCATTGCCTTAAAAGCGTCACCTAAACCTTCATTGGTATTGGATTGCAGCGCGATAGAACCGAGGTGGGTGGCCAAATTATTTAAAGCAGCGGCATTATTCGGCTCATCTATCAGGGCTTGTTTCCATTGTTTGATGGCGCCTTGGCGGTTATCGAGATGCGTTAGAAAGCTGGCATACGCGATTCTGGCCTTGGTGTTTTCAGGATGTTCTTTCAAGAATTCCACGTATTGTTGTCGGACGGTATTGAGCCTGTCATGAATCCGAAGAGCCAGGGCATGACGGTCAGTTTCGCTTTTTCGTATTCGTTCGAGGTTTTGGTATATCCATCCAGTGATTTCAGTGATAGCCATGTTGTCCGCGGTAAGAATTCTGGACAGCTCGGCTTGGGGCATGGCGCCACAGTTGGAATACAGAATGCAGAATACAAGGATGGATCTGAATGGCAGGCGAAGCACGAATCGATTGTATCCATTTCAAAGTTGCTGGCAATGTATCTCTCAATCGGACTAGGGTTGCGCATGCCATTAGAAGATCATATTGGGGATATTTGCAGGAAAGCACGTTTGCAGACAAAAACCGAATTAATTGATGCGGCACAAGCAGCGGGTGTTAAGGCAGAGGAACTCCAGCAATGGGAATCTGATGGAGTTATTGGTTTTCCTGTGGATATTGATGCTCTTTCTGGGCTCCTTGGGCTTGACCCCTATAAGGCGGTTGCTATTTCTCAAGGGTGGGAGCCTCGAGAAATGGATATACATCAATGGCGGTTCCTGTCCATGATTACTACTAACGAAGGGTTTGATGTTAACAGTTTTGTAGTATGGGACCCAGAAGGCAAAGAGGCTGCGATATTCGACACCGGCTGGTTCGGTGAAAGCATTTTTGCACTAGCAGAAAGTAAAGAGTTACATGTGCAGCATCTATTTATTACCCATATGCATGGAGATCATGTGGCGGCACTGGCTCAAATTAGGAAGCGTTGGCCTGACATTATGGTCTATTCCAATAATGATGCTGCCCCTGAGAAAAATCGCATCCGTGAGGGTGAGTCAGTTAAATTGGGCTGCATGGAGGTGAGGGCACGTTTTACCCCGGGGCATGCAGTTGATGGAGTGACATATGTGGTTGATTTATGGAGAGGCAGCGCTCCGCCTGTAGCTATAGTTGGAGACGCAATCTTTGCTGGATCAATGGGGAAGGATTTTTCCACACCAGAACTGGCCCAGTTAAAAGTTCGGGAACAGATATTGTCTTTGCCAGGGGATACGCTCATCTGTCCGGGGCACGGGCCTGTTACTACAGTAAGTCAGGAGCTGGAGCACAACCCGTTTTTCTGATCCAAGCTCGCCGGGAATAACATTGACCGAGAAAGGGGTCATTGATAACTTGCGCGGCCCTTAACTCTGGACCATGCGGCATACCATTTCAGTCCTTGTAGAAAACACCTTTGGCGTTCTTACGCGGGTGGCAGGCATGTTTAGTGGTCGTGGTTATAATATCGATTCCCTTAACGTGGCGCCTACTCATGATCCGGAAAAGTCACGCATGACCATTGTTACCCGGGGGGATGACGCTACGGTTGAGCAGATTGTCAGGCAACTCTATAAGCTGGTTAACGTATTGGAAATTACTGACTTCCGGGAACATGAATACATCGATCGTGAATTGGTTTTGGTGAAGGTAAAGGCCAGCGCGAAGAATCGGTCTGAGGTTATGCAGATTACTGACATTTTCCGTGCCAAAATAGTGGACGTGCAATCCAAGTCTATGACCATTGAGGTTACGGGTAATGAAACCAAGGTAAATAAGTTTATTGGGCTCATGGATAACTTTGGAATCATTGATCTTACGCGTACGGGGAAGGTGGCTTTGGAGCGAACATGATTACCAAACGATTTATATATAAAAATGGCAGCAAAAGTATATACAGATAAAGACGC
>CAZAIZ010000195.1:0-4056 GCA_964485275.1 uncultured Pedosphaera sp. | reverse complement strand
CGCGTTCAGTAAGGTGCTCATAATACTCGGCGTCCCACTTTTGCTGCCAGTCATCGACCGGGTCTTCAATCCCCATAAAGGGCGCATCAGAATTTTCATTTAATGGGCTGGGAAGTGGAGGAAAATTCTTCTGCTTGCGATAGTGGTCGGCTATTCGCTGCTTTACGATTAGGTAAAGCCAACTACGAAAGCGGCCCTTGCTGGGGTCGTAATCAAATTTCCTGATGCTCTTGTGAACCTTTTCACAAGTCTGCTGCAAAATATCATCCGCTTCGGCTTGGGATAAGCCGCTCTTGAGGACAACACTCAGGATCAGTTTACCATAGCGATTCACAAATTCACTCTCGGCAGGATTGTTCACCTTGGTTTTCCCTCAGTTGATCCAAAAGCGTTTTGCGGGTGGTGAACTGATCCATCAATAAACTAAAACTTAAGCCCGTGGGTTTGATAGCCTAGAATGCACTGAGTCAATTATTTGAAATAATGCGGAAGATGGCTTAGGTTAAGCCTAGAAGACTATGGCAAACTGCAGGTTTTTTCCCCTCCAGATCTTTTTGTCAGGAACAGTTCTTCCCACTCGTACTATGGGCATTTGGATGCCTTGTCATACAACAGAGCCGATTCATGCGAATTTTCCCACAAAAGAGCCGGGAGCATCACGGAGGAATCCATGAAGATTTACCTCATAAAAGAAGGCAAGGAAGTAGGGCCCTTTACCCCGCAACAGGTGCAGCGATGGGTCATGGAAGGAGTTGTTTCACCGGAAAATCTGGCCTGGCGCGAAGGTTTGGCCGATTGGGTTCCGGCATCAGAGCTGCTTCCCAAAAAAGCCTCCGATTACAAAAAATTGGGTTTAAATGCTCTTATTGGAATTTTGTCAGTCTGTATGCTGGTCATTACAGGTATTTTATCTGCCGCCACCTATTTTGCGGTGAGAACCCACCAACAGAGAAGCAAGATGGAGCCCGAGTATTGGCGCGATCCTCAAGTTTATGAGTACCAACATGACGGTGTGGATTATGTGATCGCCGAAACCCGGTTTGGGGTGGGTATATGCCAAAAATCCTCATGGAAAGGCGTGCGCATTAGCGTGACCAATACAGTCGAGAATTTGCCGCTGCCAGAAATTGCCCTGGAAGAATATCAACCCAAGGACAACAGTGAATAAATTATGGAATGAACCTGATGAACCGGGCGATTCCGATGATTGGTTCCAGATGGAAGCACAAAGGGATGCGGAATCTCCTGACATTGAGGAAATAGAGAAGGTCATGCTTGAATCGGCAACCTTTGGTGATGCCGAAGCGCAATTCGAGCTGGGGACATTCTATTTCTTTAGCGAGAAACACGATCCCATAAAAACCAGGAAATGGCTTCTCAAGGCGGCTGAGCAGGATTTTACACAGGCTCAACACGCACTCTGGTGCATGCATGAATGGGGGGTCGAGGGATCATCGAGCTTCAAGGAAGCACTCAGGTGGCTTCGCAGGGCGGCCGAATTGGATTTGGCCGATGCACAATTTGAACTGGGTGGATTGTATGTGTTTGGCAGAGAAGACATCGAGCGGGACATGAACGAAGCGGTAAAATGGCTTCGCAAGGCGGCTGAGCAGGGCCATTCCGGGGCGCAATTTGGATTATCAAGCGTCTATTACGGGGGCGATGGCGTGGAAAAAGATATAAAGAAAGCCATCATGTGCCTGCGTCAATCAGCCCAAGGAGGCAACCCCTCAGCTCAATTACAACTTGGAGGACTATATTACAGGGGCGAAGGGGTCGAACAATCCTTCGAGAAGGCACTCGAATGGTACGAAAAATCAGCCGAACAGGGGCATCCAGAAGCACAATGTTCATTGGGTATTTTATATTACCAAGGTGAAGGAGTCAGTCAGGATCCGAAAGAGGCGGCAAAATGGTTTGGGCTCGCGGCCGAAGGGGGTGATGCCTGTGCCCAGGCCTGGTTGTCCGGTTTATATCAAAATGGCGAGGGAGTAGAACAGGATCTGGAACAGGCACTAAAGTGGATGCACCTGTCGGCTGAGCAGGGAAATGATTACGCCCAATACGAACTGGCTGGATATAATTATATGGAACTAAATTTTGAAAAGGCTTTCGAATGGTTCCAACAAGCAGCCGAACAGGGAAATTGCGACGCGCAATGTGCACTAGGTGACATGTATAGCAGAGGCGAAGGGGTGAGTCGTGACGATAGAGAAGCACGCCAATGGTATTTGAAAGCAGCCGAACAAGGTAACGCGGTTGCCCAGCGGTCTATGGGGGTTTTTTATGCTGAAGGATGTGGGGTAGAGAAAAATTCCCAAAAGGCTTTCGAATGGTTCCAACAAGCAGCTGAAGGGGGCGATGCTTGTGCGCAATTCTGGATGGGATGTTACTATTTTGACAAGGAGGATTTCGGAAAGGCGGTCGAGTGGTTCCGGAAAGCAGCTGAACAAGGGGACACAGATGCACAATGTAGTCTCGGCATCAGTTATTACGAGGGTGTGGGTGTGGAGCAAAATTCGAAGGAAGCGGTAAAATGGTTCCAGCTGTCAGCCGAAGGGGGCGATGCCTGTGCGCAACTCTGGCTGGGGTATCTCCATGAAAATGGTGAAGGGGTGGATCTGAACATGGAGGAAGCAATAAAGTGGTATCGCAGGGGGGCCGAACAGGGGGATGCAGATGCACAACGCGAATTGGGCAATAATTATTACAATGGGCAAGGAGTAGAACAGTCCTTCGAGGAGGCGGAGAAGTGGTACCGTAAAGCAGCTGAACAGGGGAATGCGCAGGCGCAATACTTCCTCGGGATATTGTATAACAACGGCGAGGGCGTAACCCAAGACTATGGGAAAGCATTAAAATGGTTCCGGTCAGCTGCTGAACAGGGAGATGCCGATGCCCAATCCTGGCTTGGAAGCTACTCTTGGTTTTATAAAATCTGTCTTGAGGGCTACCACTGGTTTTATGGAAAACCTGAAGCGGAAGCGCCTCCTGTCGCAGTCCCCGTTCCTCCGGCACTGGGTCCGGCACCTCCGCCAGTGAATGACGAACAATTGTCCATAACACCCACCCCTTCCCCGATAACCGAGACGACAGAATCAGCATCTGGCAGGAGCCTCATCACGGCTCAAGTGGTTGCCTCAGCACCACGGGCCAACAATGTTCCATCACACATTAATGTTGTTAATGGAGTATATGGAGAGAAGCGGTGCCGTGGGAAAATTAAAATCGTTAGAGAAAATGAGATTTACTGGAAGCTTTTCGCTGCAAGCTACAGAGGTATTGAGTCGTGCTTTGCTTTGACAAAGGATCAGGAAATAGAACCTCTCTTTCAATTAACCAGTGAAGTTAACGCCGATTGGAAAATAATCCTGATGCCCCTCAATAAGGAGACCCCCTGCCCTGCGCCAGAGCAATTCGAGCAAATGAAGGATTACTTTTTGGATGAAGGATATTTTGAGAACCTGAAATTGTGGACTGACCAACTGAACGAAGAATCGATCAGGTTCACTGATGACAATCTGGAAGATCTGCTTGCCAAAACAAACCCTCAGGCGATGATAACCGAGATTGATCAATGAAAGACCACGGAAAATTTTGGTGCAAGATTCCCGTGGAATACATGAGCACCGATACCTATTAGGTGAGAGCCACAAACAAGGAGGAAACTCTAAAAAGTTGAAGCTCTTCCTTATAAAGTAGTTGATTCTTGGCCAGATGATTTTGATAAAGATGGCGCAGATATGATAAAGGCTTCCTGGGTCGTTCATGAGGAAAAATGTGAGATGGTCCCTGAAAATCCGAATTCTGAACATGCCGCATGATGCGAACACTATCACGAATACATCGACCCTCCTCCATCAAAATGGATAAGAATTAATAGCTTCTTTAGAGAGCTAGCTACAATGGAAGTAAACCCTTGGCCGATAATAACAATTCTATTAGGGATATATAATCGGCAGCATCCTTGTTTATCGAATTAAATGAAAACATGAGTTTAAAGACGAACTAATCAACGACCAATCCAGTTTTAACCTTCCCTTCGGGTGTTGTCCT
>CAZAIZ010000194.1:0-4062 GCA_964485275.1 uncultured Pedosphaera sp. | reverse complement strand
TTTCCTACTTCAACAAGAAGTTCGGACGGTTCCGGGTAAATGTTTTCTCCCAAACCAGCCAGTGGGCGATTGCAATGCGGTACATCAAAAATGATCTCCCGCCGATTGAAAAACTGGGCATCAATCCCATCTGCCTCAAACTAGCCGAATCCAAACGCGGACTCACTCTACTAGCCGGCATCACTGGTTCCGGAAAATCCACCACCATGGCCGCCATGGTGATGCATCTAAATAGGAATTTTAGACGACATATTGTCACCATCGAGGATCCGGTTGAAATGATGTTTGATGACGAACAATGCGTTATTGAACAACGCGAAGTGGGCTTGGACACCATGAGTTTTGAGCGCGCACTTAAAAGTGCTTTACGTGAGGATCCGGACATGGTGCTGGTGGGTGAGATGCGTGATGCCATCTCCATTGGGGCAGCGATGCGAGCCGCTGACACCGGTGCCATGGTGCTCTCCACGGTTCACACCCGAACAGCCGCTTCGGTTCCGGGACGTTTGCTCGACTTCTTCCCCGAAGAAGAACGCGAGATGCAGCGCAAAAAATACAGCGAGGTCATTGTTGGCGCCATCGCCCAGCGTATGTGCCCTACCATCGACGGAGGCATGGTCCCTGCCCAGGAAATCATGATTGGCACACCTTTGGTGAAACAGAAAATATTTGACGGTGAACTCAACAAACTACCCGCCTGTATTGAAGTATCGGCCGATGATGGCATGCTCAGCTTTAACCGTTGCATGTATAATCTGGTAAATGATGGACGTATCACAAAGAAAGTAGCAATGGAGAACTGCTCCAGCCCACAGCAACTTGAGATGTGGTTTCAGGGTATTGAGATCAGTGCAGGTATCGTGTAGTTTTCGTGCACATACAAACAACTGGTGCACAAGTTGCCGCCTTTTTTCTTGACCGTTACGGTCGAGAATCGTTTTATCCATCCTCAAGGAGGATGCTTCTTTTCCGGAAGCAAAGGGAGGTGGATTATGACGACGTACCTCAAAAAACAAGAGGTGGAGTTTAAGGATCCCAGTACTGGTGAGGTTTTATCCGTGCTCGAAGAACTCGAGACGCCAGGAACGGAATTTCTTAACATAACTCTGAAAGATGATGAAGGATGGAACCTTGACGTCTATGAGAATGGCTTCGTGGAATTCTATGAGCTCAATTATGCCAAGCGTGTAATAGGGCGAAATGTTTCCCACGAACGAGTCATTCAAATGTGGCGGATGATGCAGGAGGGCAAACGAGATCAGGTAAAAAAACTCCTGAAGAAGAAGCCCAGTCCTGAGGAGGTCTAGGAAGGCGCCATTTAGCTTATTCCAACGCCCGCAGCGTTTGACCAAGTATTTGGGCAGTGCGCTGCGTGGCGCCTTTATTTGCCTCAACCACACTTTTAGCCGCAGAACCCAATGCTTCGCGGTGTTCAGAATTAGCCAATAATTCGTCTATTTTATCTCCCAATTCTGCCTCATCAACCACTTGCACCGCCCCTTTTGCCTGCAACAGAGATTTCACCACCTCATGGAAATTCTGCATAAAAGGCCCAAAAATTATCGGCTTACCTAGTGCTGCCGGTTCAATCGGATTCTGCCCACCTTGTGCAGTGAGGCTTTTCCCGATAAATACCAAAGTTGCCAACTTGTAGAACGCGTTCAATTCACCGGTCGTGTCAACCAACAGCACATCAGGATTTTCAGGAGCACTCTCCAACTGGCTGCGCTGAGCAACATTTAACCCCATTGAACCTAATGACTCCATCACCCCCTTCGCCCTCTCGAAATGACGTGGAACCAATATCAAAAATAATGATGGGTATGCCTCACGCCAGCGTGGCAACAATTCGCACAGAAGAGTTTCCTCCCCTTCAAAGGTGCTTCCAGCAACCAATACCGGAGCATCCTCGGGTATCTTCAGTTGATCCAATAAGGCACTTGCGTCAAACTCACTCTTGCCCGCCCCGGAAGCTCCATCAAACTTCATATTCCCGACCACGTGGATTGCTTCACAAGGACTTCCCAAATTTGCCACCCGCTCTGCATCTATCTCATTATGGACACCGACCGCGTCCAGAGACTCGAAAAGTGGGCGAAAGAGAAAACCAAAACGGCAATAACCTTTAAAAGACTTTTCAGATAGGCGCGCATTCACCAGGCTCAAAGGTGTCCGTGTACGGTTCGCTTCCCAGATCAGATTTGGCCATATCTCCGCCTCCACAAGCACAATGGCAGAGGGATTTAATGCATTGAACGCAGATTTCACTAATGGCAACCAATCAATTGGGTAATAAATTGAAAGAGCATTATCGGGCAACTTGGACCTGAGAACACCCATGCCGGTCGTAGTGGTGGTCGAGACAACAAATCTCCAATCTGCAAATTCCTTACGCAGAATCCCGACAAGTTCGACAGCCAAATTAGCCTCTCCAACAGATACTGCATGGAGCCAGAGAACTCGCTTGTCACTCAATTCCTGTCTCAGCTTGCCATAAGAACCAAAGCGTTGAGCAAATCCCTCAGTCCAATTGCCCCGCCGAACCAGTTTCCAGAAATAAAACGGCACAGCTATTAGAAAGAAAATCGGGAATAGAATGTTGTAGAGTAGCCGCACGTGCCAAGGTGTTTTGCCACAAACCTCTAAAAGGGTCGAGATTACAAGGATGAGCTATTGCCAGAAGTAATACACCGGAGAATTTTCCCAGAAGAAAAACAGAGTTACCAAAATAAACGTTGGTATCAGAATAGCCACGCTCCAAGCCATATAGCCAAAGAAGCTTGGCATCTTCACTCCGTTTTCCTCCGCGATGGCTTTGACCATAAAGTTTGGTGCATTACCAATGTAGGTATTAGCTCCCATAAACACCGCTCCACAGCTGATCGCCAAAAGGGTCTTGGCCATCGGCCCCATTAACGAAGTCGGATCACCTCCGGCAGTATTAAAGAACACCACGTAGGTTGGCGCATTATCGAGGAAACTTGAAAGTGTCCCAGTTAGCCAGAAATACATCATGTTAACAGGGTCATTAGTGCTGCTCTGCACAGCTAGGACCACACTTGAGAGGCTTCCATCGACCCCGGATTGCAGAATTTTTAAAGCCGGAATCATACAGATAAAAATGGCTATAAAAAGCTTCGCCACTTCCAGGATCGGCTCCCAGGTAAAGCCGTTTGCCGCACGAACATTTTCTTTCTCCTGACCTTCAGCCGGCACATCGTGTCCATGATCGTCTTTAACCATCTTGTACATCGGCGTGATTTTAAGACTCAGCAGGGCAATTAGTACCAGTAGCCCATCACGAACCAAGTTGGAAAAAGGCACTGTCACCCCATAAATGTGAAGACCTTTGGTTTCATCATGTGATTTCGTAGCTCGCAACTGATTAACTGCAGAAACCGCATGGAGATGCTCCACGCGTTTCTCATGATAGTCCTTGTTGGTCTCATCAAACACAACGTCCTTATTGGTTTCTACATAATTCACCAACGCCGCTTTGGCTTCCTTCATCGCGAACTCAGCCTCCTCAATCTTCGGCTTCATCTTTTGTGCCACCGAAGCATCGGTAAACTTGTTTTTTCCGAGCCATGTGGAAAACAAAATTGCTGCAATAATACATCCTATCATCGCGAAATTCGTTCCCCCCTCCAGCCTTAATGGAACCTTCTCTCCATCATCAGGAGCCTCCCCTTCTTTCTTAAACATGATGGTGTCAAATATGAAAAAGACTGCCAACAGGAACAGTGCCAGCGGTGTCATTACCGGCAGCAGCTTCATGGTCCAGAAAAAATCCACACCTTTTAGGAAGCCAAGAAACAGTGGTGGATCACCCAAAGGCGTCAGCGAACCTCCGATATTGGCTACCAGAAAAATAAAAAATACCACCACATGAACCTGATGTTTCCGCCAGGCATTCGCCCGTAAAATCGGCCGGATCAACAACATGGCCGCACCTGTAGTCCCCATCCAACTGGCTAAAACTGTACCAATTGCGAGAATGCCGGTATTTACTCCTGGAGAACCACGCAGGGAACCTTTAAGGCAAATCCCGCCAGCTGCAGT
>CAZAIZ010000193.1:0-4067 GCA_964485275.1 uncultured Pedosphaera sp. | reverse complement strand
CCTTGCCGGGTTTTTCAGGCACTCCCCGATAGTCCTCCCATTCTTCAGGCTGAAGCTCACAAACATAAGCCTTGCTATCCTTAATGAGATGCACCGCGCAACCATACAACTGATCGAAATATTCAGAGGCAAAATATGTCTTCTCGGATAACACTGAATCCGCCCATCCCTCAATCAACCAATTTACGTCATTAATGATGGAGTCGACATATTCCTTGTCCTCTTTTACCGGATTGGTGTCATCAAAACGAAGGTTACACAGCCCCTTGTTCTCCAAAGCGATGCCAAAATTAAGGCAAATGGACTTGGCGTGCCCTAGGTGCAGATAGCCGTTGGGTTCGGGCGGAAACCGCGTGACTATTTGGGGGTACTTCCCTGCCTTTAAGTCTGAATCCACACGATCCCGAATAAAATCCCTTAATGGCTCATTATTCAAGGCATCGTTCATGTGCGGTCTGTTTGGAGGAAAATTTTGTACAGGTCAATCGTTTTGCGGAACACTAGCTGCCCGTCCCAGCCATAAGTCGATTGTTGCCAGCGGCAAAATCAGGGCCGCAGCAACAAAGCCCAGCAAGGCCTTAAAGAGGTACAAACCTATCTGAGCCTCCAATCCTCCCCCAATTAATGGAACCACCAATAAGGTCCCCAGAAACAGGAAAACTCCTCCCATTGACATCCCAACAGACCAAAGGGCCCGTCGAGTTGATTGCTCAGGTGGCCGGCTGGGTGAATTCATAAACCCCAGAACTACCGCAACCAATTGCATCACCAAAGATATCACAAATCCAAGACCATACAAAATGCCTCCGGCAAAAGAGAACAAAGCCAATAAAATGAAAACCAAAAGTAAAAGAAAAAGAACTACCCCCCCAATAAGAGCAAAATAATATGCCCCTTTTGAATTGGGGCGGAAATGGCGCACTACGTGTGGCGTTACTAGCACCGTAAAATAAACTGACAAAAAAACCCCCACCATAATCACCATTCCCAACGCCATCGCGGCAAACACTCCAAGGACCCCACCCAGAAAACCCGGTCCTTTCTCCGCCAAAACTTCCGCGGATTCAGCAATAGATTCGGTTGCTGAGTCAAGATCTGTTAAATCCAACCCGGGCAAAGCATTAAGCGATCCCATGATTTTCGACAACCCATCGCCTCCTACCAGCAACACCAAACCCAAAGGAGCAAAACAAAACACTAAAGCCAATATCCCGCGAACCCGACCGCGCGTCATAAAACCCAGTGTTCCCACGCTCAATCCAGCCAAAGCCGGCCATAACATTAGGGGAATCGCTGACCAGGAAATATTTTCATTAGCCCAGCTTAACTCAAGGTTTACCACTCCAATACCATCAACCATGTGAGTCGGCCAAAGAAACACAAGAAAGTATAATAATCCCACTGCCCCCCAAGCCATACTGCGAAACCGCTCCTCCTTCTGCGGCTGGTAACGGCGCAAATCCGGATCTTTATCCTCAGATTTCTCCGCTTCTTCAGCAGCCCTCTCTTCTGGCTCTGTCACCATCTCTTCTGGCATTGATTCAGCAGACTTGCGAATCAACTTCAACTGCTCAGCAATTGGCCGCCATTCATCAAGCCCTTCGCGCGTAGCGTAAGTATCAACGGACAGCTTTCCAGACTTCAGCCAGCTCCTGATTTCCGATTCCTTAAAAGGACCTGCCGCTTTCCCCTTCTTTACAATATACCAACCCATTTACTGTTGTTGAACTATAAAGCCCTCATCCCTTTCCCGGGTTCCACAAATTGCCTCAATAACCCCCAAGGGGAGCAGGATTAACAAACCGCCAAGCCAGGCAACATACTTTACTCCCGTCATTAACCAACCGCAGGAAGCCCCTATAATTGCGTTGATGGGTTTTTCCACCTTGTTTAGGGCCTGATCTTTCTGGGTCGCCTGATTGCCCGTCCAGATCGTCCCAAATTGGCTGTCCACATATTCCAACCTGCGCTTTGCTCGATCATGATCATCCTTACATTCATCGTAAATTACCTTGCCCCATACCGGAAGAACGGGCATGGCTATGGAGGTTATTATCAGCATCACTGCCGTATTGGAGAACCTCTTCATTTGGCTCGGCTTCTTTCCTAACGTATTCATGAAACAGAACACAGCAGCCCCCAACTGCATGGCCATCATTGCCAGCAACCCAACTCCCAGGAACATATCGTTACTCAATTCATCAATTGCGGCTGTAACAGGCATCCCGAACTGACCCGGCATAAACCAAAACACAAACATGGCTACCGCCCCAATTTGGGAAATGATATAAGCCGATAAACTTTCAATTCGATAATACCGGGCCTTTGCCCCTATCACTAAACCGAGCCACGCGACAAAAAACACCATGATTGATATGGCATGATCATCCGGATCAAAATCCATTTTTTCATAAAAAACGTTCTTCTCCTTCAATTCGATCTTCTTTTCTGGGATATCCACAACTCCACTGGTCTCCTTTTTTAACGGTTCCGGAATTTTTATGGACGTGTCCTCTACAGGAGTTTCAACCTCAAATTTACCGATACTCTGCTCGGTATAAGCCATGCCGTACATCACGAAGGCCAGCAGTATCACAACAATTCCGCGAGCTCGCCCATGCAATGCTGTTGCCATGACGATTAAAGCCACACCCACTACTGCCGGAGCAACAATAGCAAAAATGACCTGCCATTGGGTTTGCTCCCAAAATTTCCAGAAAGGAATATTCCATTGCCCATCACCAAAGACAGGCATAAAGCTTGCCATAAGCAACCCCCACCCGACAGAATTAACGAATGAGGAACGATCGGCCATTTCATCCTCATAAGTAAGTGAAGGCGGTACTTTTCGTTTCTCCTGCGGCGCCTCAGGAACAGCTGAGGGATCTTCCTCCGGGTCGTCCACATTATGCCCGCACTCCAGGCAGACCACCTGATCGACTTCAAGACCTGCTCCACATTTGGGGCATCCGACTCCATGCACTGCAGGAGGAACTCCAGCTCCTCCCGCCATCAATTGAGGCAGCGGCACCCACTCGGCGCTCCCCTCAGTCCACCCCAAGTCAGTAGCCAACAACCTCCCTTCAGCAAGATAGGCCTGCACATCCTCCTGGGTATAAGGGCCAAATTGCTGCCCTTCTCTGGATACGTGGATCATCATGGACCGACTGGATTAGCCTCCTTGAGGGAACACGAAAAAACCGACTGTTTCAAGATCGGAGTCAGGAAGGAGACCATGTCATCACCCAATAAAGGCCTATTTCAGGCTACCATGTTCGTTTTTCAATACATCAGATCAACGTACACGTAGTACTTTTTCATAATGAACTCCAGCAGCACGACAACTCAATCGATGGAAGTTTTGTCCCAAATAGAGAAGGTGGCATGACCCATGCGAGTGACAGCCGCATCCTCCATAATAAGCTAACCGTCTATTACGTTAATTTCCACCGGCTCGACTTTTACGCCCTTGCGTTCAAGCCAGTGGGTTGCTTTTTTGAGATCAGCACGCTCCCCTTCAAGCTCAAGACAAACAATCCCTATTTCATCACGCACTTCAGCCTGACGAATATTGGCCATTAGCTCAAACCGGGTGATAAGCTCCCAAACAATGGGCGAGGTGATATGTTTGGGTGGATACATCAACCACAACCTCTGCCTGCCCTTCTCGGTTCGTGTGCGCTTTTTGGGGGATTTAACCCCATTTTTCTTTGCCTTGACGGGCATAACAATCAACCTCCAGCGATTGCGGGGATGATACTGACTTCGTCCCCATCCTTGAGTGCAGTATCTTTGTTATCGAGGAACCGGATATCTTCCTCGTTAACGTACACGTTGACAAAACGGCGAACCTCGCCCGCTTCATCGAGAAGGCGCTCCTGTATCCCTGGATAACGGGATTCAAGATCTGAAATAGCCGAACCTATTGAGTCAGCCGTGGTTTCCACCACCTCCTCATCATGGGTGAGCTTGCGCAGTGGCGTGGGGATACGAATATTTATTGGCATAATTTTTATTTTGTTGGTGATGTCAATTCTTTGTCACTATCCAATAGCCCATCAAATTCA
>CAZAIZ010000192.1:2634-4088 GCA_964485275.1 uncultured Pedosphaera sp. | reverse complement strand
TGGGACAACCCATGGCAGATGGTGTGAAATCCATACTCAAGGAAGACTTTACTCCCGCCCATGTTCGCAAAATTTATTTCTGGCTCGCACCGGCTATCGCGATGATCCCCGCACTGATGACATTAGCCGTTATTCCCTTCGGCAATACCGTCACCCCTGGCAGTGGAGAAGCCAATAAGGCAGTCATCGCAGACCTGAACGTCGGCATTCTGTACACTTTCGGCATCGTTTCCCTCAGTGTTTACAGTATCGTTCTGGCTGGATATGCCAGCAACTCGAAATACCCGTTTCTGGGTGGCATTAGAAGCAGTGCTCAAATGATCTCCTATGAAATCGCCATGGGCATGAGCATCATTCCCGTCTTCATGCTGGCAGGCGAATTAAACCTGACCAAAGTGGTTGAATACCAGGCCAATGGTGCATGGATCGTATTCAAGCAACCAATCGCCTTTATTGTCTTTCTCATTGCCGCATTTGCCGAAACCAACCGGCTCCCCTTTGATATGCCTGAATCTGAATCTGAATTGGTTGGCGGCTACAACACCGAATATAGTTCAATGAAGTTCGCCATGTTTTTCATGGGCGAATACGCAGCCATGATCGCAGTCAGCGCAATGATGGTGGTCCTCTTTCTAGGCGGCTGGACGCTTCCCTTTGCTGGCCTGAATGAGTCGGCTGACTCACTCGGAATGGGACTGATTCAATTGGGCATCTTTATCAGCAAGCTACTACTTTTCATGGGGCTCTTCATATGGATACGCTGGATGTTGCCTCGATTCCGGTACGACCGACTCATGGATGTGGGTTGGAAGCGTTTTGTCCCGTTGGCACTGGCTAATATCGTCGTGACAGCGATTTACCTGTATTTGACGATACCCAAATAATATGGCCAAAGAAGTCCAACGCGTGAAATTAAGCCTGTGGGAACGAATGTTTTTTCCCACCTTAATCAATGGCTTCAAGGTCACACTGGGGCATTTCCTCTCCTTTAAAAAATCAAAGGTTTACGAGGATAAAAATAAAACCAATAAATTCAAAACAACGCTCAATTACCCCGAAGAGCTCTGGTCCGTGCCGGAAGGATTCCGAGGAGCGCCTTATCTGGTAAATGATCAGGATGGATCAACCAAATGCGTCAGTTGCCAGCTTTGTGAATTTGTCTGCCCTCCCAAGGCAATCCGAATCACTCCACCGGGAATAGACGGAGAAGATGCCCACCGAGAAGGCGCAGAAAAAATGCCTGAAGACTTTGAAATCAATATGCTTCGCTGCATCTTCTGTGGTTTCTGCGAGGAAGTTTGCCCTGAACAAGCCATCTTCTTGGCCAAGGATTACTATGAGGGTTATAACGAAAAACTAATGAACCGTGACTACGCGCTCACTGGAAGCAACCGTGAGGAAATGGTATTCCACAAGGACAAACTCCTTGAACGCGGCGGAACACATCATGACCG
>CAZAIZ010000192.1:0-2534 GCA_964485275.1 uncultured Pedosphaera sp. | reverse complement strand
TTTGTAATCATGCTTTTGGATGTGAAAGAGGAGGAGCGGCGCCGGTTCCAGAAATTCGGGACCTTTCTGGGCTTCGCATCTGTAGCAGGCCTGGCTGGCATCATTATTAATTCCATCCACCAATCTGGCATTGGGAATGCGCCCGCGCTTAATGGAAATGGCGTCGGGGAAACCCGTGAGCTGGGACATAAACTATTTACTGAATATGTGATCCCATTTGAAATTGTTTCCCTGTTGCTACTGGTGGCAATGGTAGGCTGCATTCTCCTAAGCAAAAGAGACGAATCCAAGAAGGAGGGAACCCAATGATTGGCCTGGAACATTATCTAATCGTTAGTGTGGTTCTGTTTTGCCTTGGACTACTCGGGTTAATCATACGCCGCAACCTGATTGTAATGTACATGGGGTTGGAGCTCATGCTCAACGCCGCCAATCTCGCGCTGGTGGCCTTTTCCCACTACCGAAACAATCTTGATGGTCAGATCATGGTATTTTTTATCATCACAGTAGCTGCAGCCGAAGTTGCCGTAGGTCTTGCCCTAATCGTGGCTCTTTACCGAAAACGGCAAACCAATGATGTAAACGATCTCACCTCAATGAAACTGTAGATGAGCAAGGAACAAGTCATTCAATATCTGCCGCTGGTTATCCTTCTAGCACCACTGCTCTCAGCAATGCTTATCCTTCTATTCACCAGCAAGTTCAGGCGGCTCAGTTCAGGTATTTCGGTGGGAGCCGTTGCCCTTGGCTTGGGGGCCAGTATTTTCCTGTTTGTCGCCGAGTCAAATAATGTTGGAGGAAGCACCCCAGTTTACACGTGGTTTTCCATTGGGAACGCCGGTCAGAATGCCCTGCTTCCCAATGGACCAGGAGTAAACCCCTTGGTTTTTGACATCAGCCTCCAAAACGATTCCTTAAGCCGTCTAATGCTCCTCGTTGTCACCCTGGTGGGCACTCTTGTCCATGTGTTCTCCTTAGCGTACATGCGACAGGATCAGGGGTATTCAAGATACTTTGGAGCTCTGAGCTTCTTCATGTTCTCCATGCTGGGAATCGTTCTGTCAGCCAATCTGGTAATGATGTTTATCTTTTGGGAATTGGTTGGGGTATCGAGTTACCTGCTCATCAGCCACTGGTTTGAAAAACCTGCAGCCGCTGATGCAGGCAAAAAAGCCTTTATCACCAACCGCATTGGTGATGTGGGATTCCTTCTGGGAATTCTGCTCGTATGGCAACAGGCAGGTTCACTGGTATTCGATTCCTTAGGTCCTGTTACCACTTTGGCAGGTTTACTCATCTTTTGTGGTGCCGTAGGCAAAAGCGCGCAGTTCCCCCTTCACGTCTGGCTACCGGATGCCATGGAAGGGCCAACCCCGGTTTCGGCTTTAATTCATGCAGCCACCATGGTCGCTGCAGGTGTCTACATGATTTGCAGGGTTTTTGTACTCTTTACCCCGGAGGCGTTGGAGGTCATAGCTTTGACTGGAGCAGTCACTGCACTGCTTGCTGCATTAATCGCGGTGCAGCAAAACGATATAAAGCGTATCCTCGCCTATTCCACTCTCTCTCAACTGGGCTACATGGTTATGGCGGTGGGTTGTGGAGGACCTGCAGCAAGCATGTTCCATCTCACCACCCACGCCGCCTTCAAGGCTCTACTCTTTCTGGGCGCTGGAGCGGTCATATACGCGTGCCATCATGAACAAAACATCTGGAAACTGGGGAATCTTAAAAACAAAATGGGATGGACCTCCCGTACTTTTGTTATCGGTGCGTTGGCTCTGTCTGGCTTCCCCTTGTTGAGTGGATTTTTCAGCAAAGACGCCATTTTGGCACAGGCTTACGTCGATCACTTGCCACTTTTCATCATTGGGGTATTTGTCGCTTTTCTGACGGCATTTTATATGACCCGGTGTGTTATCGTTACATTCTTTGGCGAGGCACGCTCTGATCACGCCAAAGAAGCTGAAGAAGTCTCTGGCGAGATGGTAGCCCCACTGGTGATCCTCGCTCTTCTCAGTGTTGGGTTGGGCTGGGGTTTCATCGGTCTTTCTGGCTTCACTGAGGATTTCTCCCAGTGGAAGGATTTGGCAGCAAATGATGCTGCCCACAGTGCAGCCATGATCGGAAGCATTATTGCTGTAGCGATTGGGTTAATCGCTGGCTGGAAAATATATCACGGTGCCGAAAGAGACCCTCTCCCTGATAAACTAAAGGATGCAGCTCAATGGATGAGTGACAAATTTTATTTAGATGAACTCTACGGATTTCTCAACCGGTGGACCCAAGAGAAATTGTCATTTGCCGCGGATTGGTTCGACCGCTGGATCATTGCCGGCCTTGGGGTCAAGGGAACCAGCGGTGCCGTGGATATTACTGGGTGCCTGTTACGCCTGTTTCAAACCGGCAATGTCCAGACTTATGCCCTGTTAACAGTCATTGGATTACTATTCATTCTGGCCTTAATTTTATTCTAAGATGTCACCTCTCACAATCATCATGGGTTTGCCGCTGGTGATGGCCATAATTCTCGC
>CAZAIZ010000191.1:1413-4095 GCA_964485275.1 uncultured Pedosphaera sp. | reverse complement strand
CTTCATGAGCTGGCCCACGGCTGGGCAGCGATATGGCAAGGAGATGATACTCCAAAATTAGCTGGCCATATGACACCTGACCCCATGGTTCATATGGGAGGCATGTCCCTGCTAATGCTGGTGTTGGTAGGAATGGCTTTTGGGGCCATGCCTGTCAATCCACGTAATTTTCGCAGCAAATACGGTGACGCTTTGGTATCGGCCGCCGGCCCAGCCATGAATTTTCTGCTCGCTTTTGTAGCTCTCACAGCACTGGCACTTTGGATGCGAGCAGGCGGCATCGCTGCGGAGGGAGCAGCATACAATGGTCAGTATCTACTGAAAATATTTGGCGTTACCAACATTGCCCTAGGCATCTTCAATTTGATTCCGGTCCCGCCATTGGACGGCTCATCCATCCTCGGCAACTTCGTACCCGCTTATCGGCGCTGGCTGGAGTCGCTCGGCGATCCTACCTGGATGTTTTTCATCCTGTTTATCGTACTCTGGAATGCCCCTTATAATTATAACCCTTTTGGAATCGCTCACAATATCACAGACTCTTACATGCGACTGTTTGGTTTTGTTGTGGGCTAAACCTTGCACGACACGATGCCTGTGGGCATACTCCGCGGCTCCATGAGTAAAGAACCCATTCGTGTTGCGGTAACCGGTGCAGCCGGTCAAATCGGTTATGCCCTTCTTTTTCGGATTGCTTCAGGCCAAATGTTTGGACCGGATCAACCGGTTTCCCTGAACCTCATCGAAATTGAGCCGGGCATGGCTGCACTGGAAGGTGTGTGCATGGAACTAGACGATTGCGCTTTCCCGCTGCTTACCGACGTGGTTGCAACCTCAGACATCAACACAGGCTTCAAGAGCGTTAACTGGTCGCTGCTAGTGGGGAGTGTGCCCCGAAAGGAAGGCATGGAACGAGGTGATCTATTGGGTATTAATGGCAAGATTTTCACCGGCCAAGGCCAGGCCATCAACAACCACGCCGCGGGTAACGTACGCGTTCTGGTCGTGGGTAACCCCTGCAACACCAACTGCCTGATCGCCATGAACAATGCACCCGACGTACCCGATAACCGGTTCTTTGCCATGACACGTCTGGATGAAAACCGCGCCAAGACTCAGCTCGCCCAAAAGGCCAATGTAGCGGTAAGCAGTGTTTCCAACATGTGTATCTGGGGCAACCATTCGGCCACGCAGTACCCCGATTTTACCAACGCGCAAATCAATGGCACCCCAGCCACTGATTCTATTAGTGACCACGATTGGCTCAAGGGAGAATTCATCAGCACCGTACAAAAGCGCGGCGCGGCCATCATCAAGGCCCGTGGACTTTCCAGCGCGGCCAGTGCGGCTAATGCCATTATTGATAGTGTCCGTTCGATCAATGAACCCACCGCAGAAGGCGACTATCACAGTGTCTGCCTCTGTTCAGAGGGCAGTTATGGTGTGGAAGCTGGCCTGATTTCCTCCTTTCCAACAGCCAATCGCAACGGTGAATTTGGTATTGTGCAAAATCTCCCCATTGATGATTTCAGTCGCGCCAAGATCGATGCCTCCATCAGCGAATTAAAGGAGGAAAAGGAAATGGTTGCCGCCCTATTGCCGGGATAAAGAAATGCACGAACTGGCCCCTTACCTCGACCATACCCTCCTCAAGCCTAACGCAACGCGGGCCCAGATAGAACAGCTCTGTGCCGAGGCAGCTGAACACCATTTTTCCACCGTGTGCGTTAATGGCAGTCGCGTGGAACTGGCACATTCGCTTCTGGAAGAAAGTAACGTCCAAGTCTGCACAGTGGTGGGTTTCCCCCTGGGAGCCATGGAAGCCGATGTTAAACGCTATGAAACCGAGGCAGCCGTAGACGCAGGCGCAGGCGAAATCGACATGGTAATGAACGTTGGCCGATTTCAGGACGGCGAACATAATTTTGTTGTTCGCGAAATTCGTGATGTCGTGGAAGCAGCCGATGATCGGGTTGTTAAAGTGATTCTGGAAACCTGCCTGCTCTCCAGTGAGGAAATTGAGCAGGCGTGCAAGCTGGTCGTGCAGGCCCAAGCGCATTTTGTAAAGACCTCCACGGGCTTTGGCAGCGCGGGAGCAACTTTGGAGCATGTGAAGCTGATGCGAGAAACCGTTGGCCAATTTGCCGGGGTAAAAGCAGCCGGCGGAGTACGCAACGCTGAAGATGCCCGCGCGATGATTGAAGCTGGAGCCACCCGGATTGGCACCTCTAATGGCGTGACTATCGTTTCGGGGGAAACTGCCAGCCAGGGCTACTAAAGCCCTATCCCTCACTGCAGTATTGAGTTAAAACCACTTCTGTAGTAGAGTTCTTCCTCCTGACCCGTCGCTCGAAATGGATCTGAAATTTCCATGCCCAACGTGCAAAACACAGCTAACGGTGGACGATACCGCTGCAGGCCAGACGTTTGCCTGCCCTGCCTGCCAATCCAGTGTCAAGGTTCCGACCAGCCAGCCAACCCGCGTTGGCAGCACTCCTCCGCCCTCTTCATCAGGCCGTTCCAGCGCAGCTCCTCCACCGGCCGGCAAATCTTCAGTCGCGCCACCGCCAGCCTCGGGTAGATCATCTGCCTCTCCACCTCCTTCTTCCTCAGGCAGATCTGAGCCCCCCCCCACGGTTGAACCGGAGTTGGCTCCCGAAGATGCAGTACTCGATGAGCCTG
>CAZAIZ010000191.1:0-1313 GCA_964485275.1 uncultured Pedosphaera sp. | reverse complement strand
CCCCCCACGGTTGAACCGGAGTTGGCTCCCGAAGATGCAGTACTCGATGAGCCTGAAGTAGGCAGCTATTCCTCAGGCTTTCTGGCGCGATCCATTGATCACAAAATGGCGCAATTGCGCACCACCACCAATAGTTTCTTTTTGGGGATCAGTTCCCAGAGTTTTAAATTTGTGGGAGACATATGTCTATTGGTCGTCGCCGTTATCTGGCTGGGAACAAGTGTCTGGGATGAATTTAAAGGCCAGGAGGAAGGCGGCGAGGGTGACGTAGTGGAGACAGCGGAGGCAGCCAAGAAAGAAGCAGAGTCGGCTTCCAAAGATGCCGCTAATGCCGCAATTTTTGCCAAGACAATCAAGCCACTATTAAAGGAACGTTGCTATGATTGCCACGAGGGTAAGGATGCCAAACCAAAAAGTGACCCACTCGACCTAACTATCTTTGAAGATGATGATGGTGCCGGCATTAAAGGCCTTGCCAGCACCATCAAAAAAGGGAATGCCGGAGGAAGCGAGCTACTAAAACGGATTAAGGATAGCAATGACCCCATGCCTCCCAAAGACAAAGGAGAAATGTTCAGCCCGGAACAAGCCAAGGAAGTGGAGGATTGGATTAATGGCGGTGCCAACATGCCCGAAGCAGCCATTGATTCGGAAAAAATTGTTTCCATTGTCACAATGCTGTTCAAAGGCATTCTGCCGATAGCGTTTATCCTGATCCTGCACTATCTGACTGGTGTGCTCTTTAACGCTGGGGATTCACTCATTAAATCCACCCCCAGTCGTCTATCAGCCAGTGGCCTCCTAAAAGCGATGGCACTGGTAATGTTGTTAGCTGGGTTTGCCGCAGCCACGGCCGGCATTGTCTACGGAATCATTGATGCCACCAAGGGATTCAGTGATAACTGGCTCAAGGTTCTGACCAAGATTGGAGGAGGGGTTCTGGTCTATCTCTTCTGCGCTTCACTCGCACGCCTTTGGTTAAAACCGGCCCAGCTCAATATCAAGATTGGTGCTGGCAATACGGCCGGAGATGAAGCCTTGGGCATCATGGCGCTCTTTTCCAAAACAATGCTCAAAGTGGCCCCTATTATCTACGGAATGGCACTGATATTCTGCCTATTATTTGCCGCCATGAATCTGGTGGCCAAGGATGACATTCCCATTATTGCCGAGCCGGCTACCACGACAGTTGATGAACCCAAGGAAGGAATTCTTGAATCCGTGGCAAACATCAGCAAGGAAACACTTGAAGACGTGGTCATGTTTTTTAAGGATTCGCCGTTAGAGGTGGCAGCCAAGTATCTGGACAAAGG